>JAQTRP010000063.1:0-5154 GCA_028711765.1 Candidatus Omnitrophota bacterium
CCAGCCCTAAGCTAATCGTGCGCTCGCGCGCAAAAGAAACGAGCTCGGCAAAACTGGTCGTGAGCGAATCAAAGTGCACCTTTACTTTTTGGCGCCGCTCTGCCACGGTGGAACTTTGAATTTCGTTATACTCTTTCGAGCCTTTCTTGTCCATACGAAAAAGGTGTACAAGATCCGCGGTGCGCGCCGGCATATCGACATAGCCGGAATGAATCACAACGGCCTTAGCCCCAAATTCGCGGGCTGTCTCAATGGTACGCCGGGTAAGGGAAACGGCAAGCCTCCGCTCCCGCTCGTCGGCGCTGGATAAGGAATGGACGTCGGGCATCGCCCGCTCGAAGGAATCATCCTCAGGAACGGGACAAAAATTATGGACGCTTACAACCTCGAGCCTACCCTCTTTGACGATAGGCAAAACCTCGCTGAGCTTTTCCTTCGTGAATCTGAAGTTAAGCTCTACCTTATTAAAACCAAGGCCTAAAATCGATTCCACAATAACCCTGCCGGCACGGGAAGCTTCCGCGTTCCAGGCAGTTGATAAAGCAAAGCGCATTAAACCCGCCTCCTTAAAATATTCATAACCTATTGCCTCAGAAAGAGATATTTCAAAACATTATATCAATACCTCATACCTTGTCAAGAAGTGCGCAAGTAAGATTAGAACCTTGCTAAAATGCGGCTATTTATGGTATAAATGAGCCTTACCCGAAAGGCAAAATATGCGGCTTAAAAAGGAAATGTCCCGCTACATCGAGGCTTTTATACGCCTTTTCTACCCGGCTTATTGCCATGTTTGCGGCAGGCAGCTAAACTTAGACGAGTGGGCAGTCTGCGGAAGGTGCCTGACGAAAGTAAAACACCTTAAGAAACCGCTGTGCAGACGCTGCGGCTTGGAACTTCCTCCCTACGCGAGAAAAGGATGGCTCTGCAACCGCTGCCGCGGCAGGAAAACCGCGTATGACCGTCTATGGGTCCCTTTCGCCTACGAAGGCGCCGTCCAAACAATGCTTCGGGCAATTAAGTTCAGAAAGAAGCGCGGGCTAATCCGGGTTTTCAGGCCGCTCCTTGAGGGTTCGATCGTTGAGCTCAGGAAGGAGCGCATCGATTTTATCATCCCGGTACCTCTCGACGGGAAGAGAAAAAGAATCCGTGAATTCAACCAGTCGGCCCTTTTGGCAAAAGAAGCGGGAAGGCTCATTGAGAAACCCGTCAGGGAAGACATTTTAAGAAAGAAAAGACACACGGAACCGCAAAGCATCCTCTCGCGGCAAAAAAGATTCGCCAACGTGAGAGATGCCTTCGGTGTTCTGCGACCTTCGCTCGTAAAGGGCAAGGATATACTTCTCGTTGACGACATCATCACGACAGGCTCAACCGTAAACGAGTGCGCGAGAATACTTAAAGGTTGCGGCGCGAAAAACGTGCACGTCCTCGCGCTTGCCCGTACTAACTAGGGAAGAATATGAAAATAATCGACCGATATATTATGCGGCAGCTCGTTCTGCCGATAGTATTCTGCTCGCTCACCCTTGTCTTTTTCATGCTTGTGGCGGATATATTCGACAACCTTCAGGAATTTATGCAAAATAAACTTCCGGTCGGCGATATCCTTACCTACTATCTTTGCTTCATCCCCTATAGTTTCTCGCAAACAATTTCCTGGGCAACACTGCTCGGAACCGTGTACCTGCTTGTCAGTTTCAGCGTGCACAACGAAACCCTCGCGATGAAAATGACAGGGCAGAACATCACGAGGATCTCAATTCCTATACTCTATCTCGGCTTTATCATCGGACTCATAACTTTTGTCGTAAACGACCTCCTTGTGCCGCCTACCTTTCTTAAGGCCGAGAACATACGCCGGGAAAAGATAGCGGTTAAGGACGGCGGGAAGAATGCAAAATGTCTTTACGATGTTACCTGCTTCGGAAAGGAATCGGTGGTTTATTATATCCGCACCGTCGACATAGAAAATAAGAGGCTCGAAGACGCGATACTCCTTTTCTTTGATAGGACGGGCGCTTTAACCAAACGTGTGGTCGCAAAAGAAGCGGACTGGACCGAAAACCACTGGGAATTTAAGAATGTCACCGAATACGAAACAAACACTGAGGGGGGCATACTAGGAGAGCCGGTCGTAAGCGACGTGAAGGCCTTCTCCGAAGTACGCGAGGTGCTTGGGGATTTTATCAGCGCCGGAACCGAAAAGGGCTTTCTTAGATATAAGGAGCTGGCAAGCTACGTCCAGAAAATGAAATCCAAAGGGTTAAAAACTTACACGGAAGAAGTCGAGCTGCAGCACAAACTTTCTTTCCCATGGCAAAGCCTTGTTATGATGTTTATAGCCATACCGTTTCTCATGCGGACGGCGAACCGAAAGGTTGTCGCGGTAAATGTCCTCGTCTCGCTCGGCTTCGTAATCGCATTTCATGTCACAAACGCCATTTCGCTCGCGCTCGGCAGATCGGGCACCCTCTTTCCCTTCTTAAGCGCCTGGGGCGGTACGCTCGTTTTTGCCATAGGTTCGATTCTCATAATAGAAAGAGCGAACTATTAAACACACAGCTGTAAGCTATAAGCTGTAAGTTATAAGTCAAAACCCTCCTGAAATCTCGAGGATTTTATCGTAGACTTCGCGGAAGTTCCGTGTCTTGCAATTGTAATCCACTACCCTGCCAAGATCCGGGTCTTCGCAGTTAAAACCTATCGAATATCCCGCGCGCTCCGCCATCGGAATATCGGTGCGGCTGTCAACAACCGTTAGGGCCTCTTTCCGAGAAAGACCGTAACGCCCGAGGAGAGAATCGAATATATCTCCTTTGCCTTTTTCGTCAACATGAATAATCGTCTTTCCTGTGACAAAACCTTTCTCAGTTACAAGCTCGTTTGCGCGAACCTCGTCAAGGCCGAGCTCATTCCGCACACGGTCAGTAAAAAATGTGAGGCCGGTTGAGATTGCCGTAAGGCGGAAACCCACAGCCTTGAGTTTCGGGATTGCCTCGCGCACCCCATCGGAATAGGCAATTTTATCGGTCAGGCCCTTAAGCTCCTTTACCTTCCGACCTTTCCATAAAGCGGCGTCCAAAT
Organism: Candidatus Omnitrophota bacterium; assembly: GCA_028711765.1. Classification (GTDB taxonomy): domain Bacteria; phylum Omnitrophota; class Omnitrophia; order Omnitrophales; family JAQTRP01; genus JAQTRP01. Next base: position 3,088 of record JAQTRP010000063.1, read on the forward strand.
CACAAAATTCCTGGTAGCCTATCTCGCCTCCTACGTATCCGGAAAGATAATGAATAGCCTTGCCGTGCCACAGGCCGAGTTCCTCATGAATAAACCGCCATACGCTCGGATGTTTGGTCAGAGTACCGTCTACATCGAAAACAATCATCTTGAATTTACTATCTTTATCCATGGGGCAGTAAAAAAGGTGGGAGCGCTTCGCACTCAAACATCCAGATAGCCGTTGGCTGCTTCTGCTTATCTTTATGGCTTACCATCCGTAGCCTGCTTCGCAGGACTGCCTTGCATAGGCGAAGGATGGCCGAGAGGTTCACTTTTTACTCTTATCCAGTTCCTCGACTAAGCTGTTCGCCTTAGCAAAGGCGTCGTTTCCCTCAGCGAGAAACTTTTTCATCTCCTCAAAACTTTTTGCCGAATCTTGCTTTTGCTCGGCGCGGTTTATCCCCTGAATCATAAAATTAAGAGAGCCGATATAAAAATCAAACCCGCGCAAAAGGAGCTTGTGGCTTACTTCGTAGCCGGCGGGCGGCGTAAGAGACTCGAGCTCTTTTTGCGCCGCGACAAACTTGTCCCTTATCCGGGGTGTAATATTTAATACTTCATCGGGAGGGGTATGGCCGGCCTTTATCTCATCGGGAAAAGTCAAGACTTTGCATAGTTCGTTCAACACACTGACAACACGAGATACCCTTACGCGATATTCCGCCGCCTGAGACACTGCCGCAACATTCTCTTCACCAAAACAAGGCGACAGAATAAAAACACCCAGAATGGCGATAATTAACACCGGTGCCGACCGAAGAACAAACCGATAGGAAAAATACATAAAGCGCTAATGATCTCCCTTATAAAAAGGCTCGATGTGAACCATCACAAATTTGACCTGGTCGATACGGCGCATAATCTCCTCCTTGACCTGGGTCGCAACCTCATGGCTTTCCTCAACGCTCATAGCGGGGTCCACCTCAACATGAATCTCGACGATGAGATCGAGCCCCGACTTCCTTGCGCGAATGGCCTCTGTTTCAAGGACACCCTTGACCCCTGAGGCAACTTTTCTAATCCGCCCCACAATTTCCCCCTCCGGCGCCTCATCCATCAACTCGGAGATGGTCTTCTTAAAAATACTTATACCAACATAAAGCACTACCGCGAAAATGACACAGGCAGCCACGGAGTCAAGAAAGGCCCACTTAGAACCGAACAAAATGGAACATCCTATACCGATCATTGCTATGACGGCTGTAAACGCGTCCGCGCGGTGGTCCCACGCGTCCGCAATAACCGAGGCACTGTTAATTCTTTTGCCGACGCGAATCTTGTACTGGAACATGCTCTCTTTAACTACTGCGGATAGGCAGGCTATCCAAAAAGTAACGGGGCTCGGTATCCCTTTAGCACTACCCTTGATTATGGAAATCAAGGAATCCCATCCCAATACCAGAGCCGAGATAATGAGTATTGTCGCAGAAACCTGTGCCGCCATGGATTCCGCACGGCCATGGCCGTAAGGATGATCGTGGTCTTTGGGCTTAGCCGCTATATACAAGGCGATAACAACAACTACGGAATTAGCGGCGTCTGAGAGGGTGTGGAACGCGTCGGCAACCAGAGCCGAGCTGTTGCCCAATATTCCAAAAACGAGCTTGATAACACAAAGCACCGCGTTCGCGATAATGCCAAGCCATGTGGCAAATTTTGCTTCGTCGTATCTATCCATGTTCCAAACCTGACTTTACCATATCTTCCTCCGCTCGGGATGCGGAGGTCTTAACGGCCCTCAACTATGGAAACGAAAACGAGATTGGAAAACTAACGAATCACCGCACCAGCCTAAATCCACTTCTTCCACTTCATGTATAGAAACATAATCAGAACAATAAGCGCGTTAAGGATAAAAACATAGGCGTGGGCGTTTATCGGTCCAAGAGTGAATTCCGGCAATTTGAAGTTCATGCCATAAAAACTGGTTATAACGGTAATGGGGAGGAAGAAGGTGGCCATATCTTCCATATCTTTATTCAATGCTTTTGACTCATCAATATAAGTTTTTTGCAACTCTTCTGA
>JAQTRP010000063.1:5164-11048 GCA_028711765.1 Candidatus Omnitrophota bacterium
GGAAGAAGGTGGCCATAACGGTCAAAACTTTAATGGTCCGGTTAGTCATGTTGGAAATAATCGAGGTATAGGCGTGAAGGGCATCCGACGACCAGTCCCGGTATGTCTCAAGCAAACCGTTGATCTTGCCCAGATGTTCACAAACATCACGGAAGTAAATCTTTGCCTTTTCGCTTACATTGGGCAGTACTTCCCGCGTAAGATGGTACACTGTTTCGCTCTGGGGTATAAGAATCCTGCGCAGTTGGATAACGTCGCGGCGCAGCTTAAAAATCTCGCCGAGAAGCTCTTCGCCGGGATGCTCGAAAATCAGGCCGTCTATTGATTCCATTTTTACATCGAAATCTTTAAGCGGTTCAACGTAGCCGTCCGTCATGTGATCGAGGATAAAATAAACCAGAAAATCCGCACCTTTAGAAAACAAATTTTTCGCATTAGGCTTTGCCTCCAAGAGAATCGATTCCACGCTGTGTATCGGCTTATTATGATAGGTGACCACGTAGTTTGGGCCGAGAAATATATCAAGTTCAATCGTCTGGGAGCTATTCTCTATGTCCGAATTAGGCGCATGAAAAACCATGAAGAGATACTGCGAATAATTATCGATCTTGGGATTCCGCACATCGTCAAGGCAGTCCTCAATCGCCAAAGGATGAAAGTTAAACACATCATCCAGAATCTCAAGCTCCTCCGCTTGAGTAGTCTGGATATCAACCCAGAGCAACCCCTCCTTCTGGGCAAGATGGCTGATCATCTCTTGATGCGGGATATCAATCTTCAACTTGTCGTCTTTGTAAAGAAATGAACGAATCATAACAAACCCTTCATAATTTAAGCTTAAGCGGCATAAAACATAATACTATGTTGAACATTATACCAAGAAAATTAAAAGGAAGAAGCACTTTTAGATAGCGATTTTACGACCAAGATGGCAATATCGTCAAACTGCCCCCGCAAACCAGAATACGCGAGAACTTCGTCCCTCACGGCAGTCGCTATACCCTGCGCGCTGAGTCCGCGGGAACGGTAAATAACCTCCTTGAATCTTTCCACGCCGAAGGCATCTTTCGATACGTTAAGGGCCTCCGTAACGCCGTCCGTATAAAGAACGAGAATATCACCCGGGACAAGTTTCAGCTTGTTCTCGCTGATTTCATGATCGTGGTAAACACCGATAGGAATCCCTGTCGCTAAAAGCCTTTCAACTGTCCCATTTTCCCTCAAAAGAAGAGGCGGATTATGACCGGCGGACGAATAAGTAAGTGTCCTATCAGATTCGTCCAAAACTCCGAAAAAGACAGTTATGAACATGTTTGAAATCTTAACGTTCTTGCAGACAAAATTATTCGCCAATTCCAGAACTTTCGCCGGAGAAAAAGCGCCCTGTGAAGCGTAAACGTTAATCAGATTCTGCGCCTGCAGCATGTAAAGCGACGCGGGCAGGCCCTTGCCTGAGGCATCGGCAATGACGAGGCCCGTCTTAGACTCACTGATCTTAAAATAATTGAAGAAATCACCGCCGCATTCGCGGGCGGGGGAAAATAATCCATAAAGCTCAAAGTAATCGAGCTTCGGCGCCTCCTTGGGCAGTATGCTTCTCTGCACTTCGGCCGCGACACTAAGCTCGGTCGCGATACGCTCTTTCTCGCGCGTCGTTTCCTCAAGCTGTTTAATGTAAACTTTGAGGTTATCCGTCATTTTGTTGAAGGAACGCGCGAGCGCCCCGATCTCGTCATTTCTTTTGTATTCGACCTTCAGATCGAGGCTGCCGGCGCCGATTTTCTCGGCAGTCTCGGACATCTTAATAATCGGCTTCGTAATCGAGCGGGAAAGTGCGTTGGCGGAAATAAACGCCAGTAGAAGAGTAAAGAACAAAATGGCAAGCGAACGGTTCCTAAGATTGACTATGTCCTTCTCGTACTCCTTAACTGGTATACCGATACCGAGAGACCAGCCAAAACGCGAAAACGGCCTGAAAAAACCAAATTTTTTCACGCCCCGAAACATATACTTTACATACCCTGTCTCGCCCGCGATCATTTTCTTAATCATTGAAGCGACGGATGGATTCCCCTCCTTGAGCGGATTAAACGTAAATTCAAGATTCTCGCTCGCGTGGGCTATCGTGTAACCTTCGCGGTCAACTAAAAAGGCATACCCCCCCTCCCCGATACGTACTCTCCTTACAAGCTTCTGTACTTCCAAAAAATCATATTCCCCCGTCAACATGCCGCGCCTTTCGCCGGAAGCGTCAAACATCCCGATACCAAAATAAATAATGTGCGAGCTGCCGTCCTCAGACATAGTGACGTCGGGAGACACATAAATTTCACCGGGCTTAAGGGCGAGACAGCCCTGAAAATATTCCTTATCCGACCTGTCAAGCTGCTCTTTGTAGATCTTGCCGAGATAGACTCTTATACGCGTCTTCCCGTCAAGACCGATAAACTGAATCTGCCTATAATAAGGATTTTCCTTTTGGAATCTAAGAAGATATATCTCAATAGCGTGACGGTTTTCATCCGCTCCCGGTGTATCCTGAATCATCTCGTGGAAAAACCAGCGCTCAAAAAGCGGAATACTCGCGAGCTCGCGCCCGTCTTTCTCGCGCTCGTAAAAAAGTGTGTCAAGGTCGCGGTTAATCGAATCGAGCGTCCTCTTGAATTCCTCAAGCACGAGCCTTCGCTCTATAACGCCCTTAGTCGTAAAGTAGCTCAGCGTTCCCGCTACCCCCAATGAAATAAGCACCATGAGCAGAGTGCCTAAAAGAAGTTTTATTCGAATTGACTTCACCGGCCCAAGACCTCCTTAGCCGACGGTTTCCCGCCGCGCTTCCTTATCTCATCCCAAACCGCGAGGTAGACGCTTCTCCTTGGCATAGTCCGCATAAGCCTCATACGGTAAAAATAACCCAAATCGTTGAGGTGGAGCTCTCTCATCCGCTCGCTTGAAAAAAGAGGCGCCGTATAGCTGTTGGAGGGAGGAGTTCCATTTCTGTCCGCGAAATCCTTCTGGTACGGAATGCTTATCGCAAAGTTAATCCATGCATGCGCCTCTTCAACGTGTTTACAGAATTTTGTGATCATCCATGAATCAAACCATGCCGTCGACTGCTCCTTGGGGGAGAAAACGTGGAAATTCATGCGGCCGCGGTTTCTAAGGTACTGGACCTCGATCCCCCATGAACTGGCCAACGCGTAGCTTCCCGTCTCAAACAAATTCGCGGCCTCCTCGGACGTGCTCCAATAGGCACCCACCTGGTTGTCTATTTCAACGAGTTTTTCCTTCACTTTCGATAATTGGTCATCGCTAAGGTTAAAATAATCGTCCTGAAACCCCAGAAATACGCACGCCATCCAAATGGTAAAAGTCGCGTCATCCCACATTACGATTTTGCCTTTAAATTTCTTATCGAGAAAAACCTGCCAACTGTCGGGGGGCACCGGGAAATAATCCCCGTTATAGGCCGCGATATCGGCACCGAAGTCAAACGCCACGCCATAGTTATCGCCGTTCCTGGAAAGGACGCTTGTATACTGAAGCAGCGGATTGATCTGGGAATAATTAGGCACCTTGTCGAGATCTATCGGGATTACAAGGCCCTCATTTATGTATTGCTCCACTATACCGCAGGTTGGCGCTACCAAATCAAACTTTCCGCTGCGCGTGAGTTCAAGCAATTCATCGTTGGTGCCGACATTGACATCCTGCACAACACGGACAACTTTGCCTGTCTTCTCGTAGTATTCCTCCGTAAACTTATCGGCTAAATCAGGCATGACATAGTCTTCCCACGCCGCCGCATGGAGTATAATTTCCTCATCCTGCGCCCATACCGCCGATACTGCACACACAACGCAAAGAGTAAAAGTAAAAACCACCCTTACGATTCTTTGCATTCTAACTACGTCCTTTCAGGAATTTTCTCAAATGCTCAAGATTTTCTCTGGCCTCCCCGAGTTCTGGAGCGATTTCAAGGGCCTTCCGGTAGGCGCTTAAGGCCTCGTCATAGTCTTTCTTGACAAAATAGGCATTGCCCAGGCTATTATAAGCCCTAGCGTATTCGGGGCTTATCGACAACGCTTTCTTACAGGCCTCAATTGCCTTATCGACCCATCCTTTTCTAAGGTACATAATGCTGATATTGTTGTACGCCTTGTCATATTCGGGATTAACCTCGATAGCGCGCTCGTAAGCCCGGATAGCATCCTCTACCCGACCCTGCTTAGCGTAACACACACCGAGATCGTTATAGGCAATAATGCTTTTAGGATCAAGCTTAATGGCCTTTAAATCCAACTCTATCGCCTCTTTAATCATTCCGGACTTTTCATAAGCGATTCCGAGATTGGCGAGAAGCCTTGGAAAATCCGGGTTGGCTTTCAGTGCTACTTTATACTCTTCGATTGCCTTATTATAATTCCCTGCCCCTTCATAAGCAATACCCATACAAAAATGGGCCACATGCGAAGAAGGGGCCGTCTTGAGGGCGTCCTGCCATAAGGCAAAGCTATCCTTCCAGACCATGTTCCTTTGATAACTCAAGAGCGCGAGAACGGGGACGAGGGCGGTGAAGATAAAAATTAAGGTATATCTTTCGATTTGTTCTGATTTAAATAATTTCTTCTCCGCAAGAAATAAAAGAACAGGAAACGCGATTACCGGAAGATATAGATACCTTTCGTTATAAGTCCTGAAAAACGGAACTATGTTCAGCACCGGCAGCATCAGCACAAGAAACCAGAGAATCCAGAAACCCGATGCCTCCCGCTTGCGGGCGGCGTAAACAAAACAAAGAAACGTGTACCCCAGGATAATCAAAGCGAAAAGAACCTTCGGGCTAAGGATAGAGGTATAAACTTTGGGGTCATAGATAATGCTCAGATGAACGGGGCAGAAAACAAGCCTGAGATAATCCATGAAAATGGAGAGTGTCGTAATAACGTGGGAACCGATACTGCCGCCGTATATATTAATACTCTTCCCGTGATTATAGTGGGAGCAGACAGTAAGCACGGAAAAAAAGAACGCCAGCAGAAAGTACGGGATCTTATCCTTAAATCCACGCCATGCCGTCTTGGTTCCGTAAAAATAATCATAAGCTATAAGCAAGAGCGGCAGTACCACAACCGACGACTTCGACAAAAGCGCAAGCAGAAAAAGAATCAACGAATAAACGTAAAACCTATTCAGCCCCTTTTTGAAATAACGGATATAGGCAAAAAAACTGAGCAAAAAGAACGTAACACAAAGGACCGCCTTCCGCTCGGAGATCCATACCACAGACTCAACCTGAACCGGATGAATGGCAAAAATAAGCGCCGCGGCGAAGGAAACCATCCTGCCTAAACCCAAAAGCTCAAGGAATAAGAAAACAAGAAGCACGTTGACTATGTGAATAAACAAACTCGTCAGATGGTATCCAAAAGGATTGTTCCTCCATAACTGATAGTCGGCCATGTAAGTAAACATGGTGGCGGGAATATAAAGCCCGATATGAAGCGATGAAAAGATCTTGGCGATATGGGCGCAAGTGGCGGTGCGGATTACCGGATTCTCCGAAACGTACCTGTCGTCATCCCAATTGACAAAGCCGTTCCGAAGCGCGTTTGAAAAGGTAAAGAAGGTGATGAGTATAAGCAAAACAATGGCACTAAATCTTGAAATTCTCATAGCGGGAAAACCTAGCGGCAGGATTATTAACGTTATACAGAACGAGACTGAAACTTTCCCAAGTGTTTATCTCTTAAAAAGTCTCCTGGCGTCTATCTCGACATAGCCTGCGGAGTCGCCCGCGGAAACATACAACTTCATCTCGCCGGGCAGCGCGACCACGGAATGAACGGTATTATGAAACACCTGTTTATCTTTCATTATTTCCTTC
>JAQTRP010000064.1 GCA_028711765.1 Candidatus Omnitrophota bacterium
CTTACCCGACCAACGAACAAAATAAAAGCGGATGGGGGGATTTTTTTGACTTTACTAATTATATTAGTAATTAATCTAATAATATTAGAACGGGAGGCAAAACCCTGCTTGCTGCCGTATAAACTTAAAGGAGTTTGGTTCAGAGAAAAAGAAGGATGCTAAGAATGCTATAAATTGGAAGGTGATACTTCGGGCTAAATTAACTTGCCAACTACGGCTTCGGAGAGTTTTCTGCGCCGTAGTTTCCTTACGGTGACCCTGAGCTCCCCGCTCTCGATGACTTCGCCGCCCTCGGGCTGGCGGCCTAAAACTTTGGTACACCAGTCGGCAAGCGTGAGGTTCTTTTCGTTCTGAGGAATTTCTATCCCAACCGTTAAGGCCACATTCCCCATCAACGCGCCGCCGCCCATAATCCATATACTGCCGTAGGGGTGTATGTGAGGAGGAAGGCGATCAAACTCATCTTCGATCTCCCCTACCAGCTCCTCGATAATATCCTCAAGGGTAACCATACCCACAACACTGCCACTATCCGAGGCGATGAGTGCGATGTGGACCTTCTCGAGGATCATCTGCTCGAGCACTTCGGAAATCAGCATGTTGGCGTTGACGATCTTCAGCGGCCTCGTTATCCCGCTTATGCTCGGATTTTCCGGGTTGAGCTTCAAGGCGTTTATAATATCCTTAACGTTGACATACCCTTTTATAGTTTGGGGGTCGCCGTCTTTCTCACAAACCGGAAAGCGGGTGTGCATATCGAGATGCGACCTGACAAGGGCGTCGGACAGGCTGCTTTCTATAGGGATCATCGAAATATCCGCTGCCGGCAGCATTATGTTTGAGATCGACCTGACGGAGAGATGCGCGGCCGACATAACGATCTTCTCCTCCCGCGCCCCGATGAGCCTTGATGTCCTTGCGAGGGCAGCAGCAGCACGCAGCTCATGTATAGTCTGGTGTTCCTCGATACCTTTCGGCGGCTGCCATCTCCGTGCGCCGAGTTTGATAAGTGCCTTCACAACGTTCTCAAAAACGCTGACCACGGGATACGCAATCTGCGCCAAGGCCTTCATCGTTCCGGAAAGCCTGAGGCACACCCATTCCCTGTTATTCAAGGCAAACATCTTGGGAACAAGCTCGGAGAAAATTATAGTGAAGAACCCGAGAGGGATGACTAATGAAGCGATCGCGATCACTTTTGAAATAGGTTCGGAAATACCGAGCACATCTTTAAGATACGGAACAAACGCTTCCTCAACTCCGGCGCCACCGGTCGCCGCTGCGATCGCGCCGACCATCGTGATGCCAAGCTGGACTACGGCAAGACTCGCCTCCATCCTGTCCTTCATGAAGGCTGCGGCCTCTGCCCCCTTTTTCTTACTGTTTACCAGGACAGCCAGCCGCGAGCGCGAAACAGAAGCAAGCGCCATCTCGTAAGCGGCGAATATCGCATTTAGAACAAGCATCAGCAAAATTACAATAAGCTCATAACCGAACCTCATACTTTGGGCCTCCGTTCACAAATAGCTTATCCGAATTGCGATTTATTTCAAGGAAATAATCCCGGTTTAATTATGTACCTGGCACCGGACCCGCGAAACCGGTGCCAGGTACATAATTACGGTGCTGGGTTCCTGAACTTATCACCTCGATTGTGTACCTGGTACCGGATCCGGACATACGGTACCAGGTACACAATCGCAACAATCGCTTGAACCTTTGACGCTGGAAAAACAACGCGCTATAATATCGCTATGGCGATTCTGACGTTCCTTTCAATCTTTATACTCGGGCTTTCGAGCACGATAGGCCAGCTTGTTATCCTACGCGAACTCGCGCAGGTATTTTACGGAAACGAACTCTCCTTCGCCATAACGCTTACCTCGTGGCTTTTCTGGGTAGCCATAGGAAGCGGCCTCCTAAGCAAATTAAGGCATAAGATTAAGGATAAAACGGCCCTTTATTTCGGCCTCATACTTGCCGGCTCGGTAATCCTTTTGGCCACCCTCGCGGCTATAAAAACGCTGCGGCCGATATTGGGGCTCCTCCCCGGCGAGCTTGTTTCGCTCCCCACGATGCTCCTCGCCACTTTTCTTGTAGTCGCTCCCTTTACGATTATACAGGGATTCCTTTTTACCGTGGCTCCGTCTTTGCTTGATTCATGTACCTGGTACCGGACCAAAACATTCCACATTAGGTACCTGGTACCGGATCAAAACACGCGGTACCAGGTACCTAATGTGGGTACCAAACACATGAGCAGCACACTGGTGAATACGGTTTACCTCATCGAAGCCATCGGCGCTTTCGCAGGCGGGCTCGTTTATTACTTCCTCGGAGCGGGAAGGCTGGACCCTTTTCAAAACCTATGTTACGTTAACGCTTTTGCCATATCATGTTCTATTGCTTATCTTATTGTAGTCGCGAAACGTGTGAGGCTCGCGGTATTTTTTGACTTATTCTTTGTTTTGTATTTTCTCCTCGGCCTGTCGCATGAGCCCTATCAAAAACTGACGGAGATTGCGTACCGCCCATTTAAGGTCTTAGAAACTCGGGATTCGGTTTACGGCAATATCACCGCCATTCAGGCCGAAGACTCGATAAGTTTTTACGAAACGGGGGTTCATCTCTTCTCGACGGCTGACCGCCTCTCCCGCGAAGAAACGGTGCACTTCGCCCTCCTCGCCCACCCTAATCCGAAGGATATTCTGCTCATAGGCGGCGGTATCGGCTCGAGCCTGTCTGAGATATACAAATATAATCCGGAAACGGTCCACTACGTAGAGCTCGACTCTCTCCTTATCGAAACGGGAATAAAAATTTTGCCTGCTCAGTTTTTGGCGCCGCTCGGTAAGACGGCACTAATCCACGGTGACGGCCGATACTTCATAGAAAAAACGGATAAAAGCTTCGACTGCATCCTGCTCGGCCTGCCCGAACCTTACAATCTGCAGATTAACCGCTTTTTCACGGAGGAATTCTTCAGAGAGGCAAAGGCAAAACTTAAACCGGGCGGTATAATCTCTTTTGTCATAGCCTCATCCGAGGGCTACCTCAACAAGGAACAGGCGCGCCTCATACACTCGCTAAAGAAAACCCTCGAGAACGTATTCGCTCATGTGGTTATCCTGCCCGGCGAGACAAATATTTTTCTTGCCTCCGATACCCTGCCGCTTGAAAAACTTAATCTCGAATTTTTCCTTGCCCGGATCGAAGAGCGAAAGATCGACAATAAATTCGTGAATGTCAATTTCCTGCGCGGCCGGATCAACCAGTTTGCCATGGATAGGCTCAAAGAACGGCTCGCAAAAACCGAGGGCGCCTCCGTCAATAAAGACTTAAAACCAATCTCATATTATTACGATTTCATACTATGGAGCGAGATTACGTCCCCGTACGTAAAAAAAGCGCTCGTGAAACTGCTCAATATGGACCGTAGATTGCTTTTTGTCACGGTCGTCCTCATATTCATGGCGCTATTTTTACTTTCACCGCCCAAACTCAAGAAAAAGCGCGCCCTTCTCGCCGCCGTCGGATTTCTCGGCCTTACGGAAATAAGCCTTGAAATAATAATACTCCTCGCCTTCCAGATTTTTTACGGATTTGTCTATTCACAAATGATTCTTGTTATCGCGGCTTATATGCTGGGGCTTGTGGGAGGAAGCGCCGCAGGAAGAAGCTTAAGCGAAAAGATACCGCCTGATAAAAAATACTCTTCTCTTATTATTATCCAGGGTGTTATGATTATCTTTATCGCATTGCTTGCCGCGGTCTTTAAATTAAGCGAGTTTTACGGAACGCACTCCGCGGCGCGGGATATCTTTCAGGCGGGCTTTCCCCTCCTGACTGCAATTGCGGGGCTTATAGGGGGATTACAGTTTCCGATAGCAAACAGCCTCTACATGGAGCCACCTTCCAATCCGGCTGCTCAAGAACCAAAACCTGACCCCTCTGAAAAAAAGGTGGGAACTATTTACGCCTATGACCTACTCGGCTCATCGGTTGGCGCCCTCATAGTGAGCACGTTAGTGGTGCCAATACTTGGGATTTATCCGACCCTCGGCTTGCTTGCCTTCATCAACGCGGGATGTCTCATATCCTTGTTCGCAGTCCGAAAACCCGCCTAATCTTTATGCTGTTTTCGCGCGGATCACGGGTCACGAGTGGCGAACCACTGCTATTTTGCCTATTTCCCGCCTTTATACACAATCTCATTACCCCTGACATCGATGGTTGGATTAAGGGTATTGAGGAAATATTCATCCAACACAACAAGAGAATCCGATGTCGAAAGCTCTGATGTGAGAATGTCCTTCGCATCCGCATACGCATACTCGGGCAGTTTCTTTCTCTTGTCCTCGCCACCCAAGGTAGTTTCCACCTGATTTTCGGACTCTTCCTCCACTAACTCGGGCTCGCGGTACATCTCCATTGTTGCTTTTTCCACCGCTGCCGACGACGAAGGCCCTGCTGTGTTGTTAATTGGCTTAGCCGGTTCATTTATCCAAATACCGTTCCACAAGACCTTACCGGCAAAGCTGCCAACGAGAGTAAGCGTATCCGTGGGCGTAACTGTGCCCTCTCCGTTTACCGACACATTATTTATCACACCGTCTGCCTTGACAGATAAGGTACCGTTTGTAACTTCGGCCTTGAACGCAGTTGTATCTGTGCCGATATAGCCGCCTGCTGTAAAGGCGCAATTCCCGGCCGCTTCGATTTTCGTATTCGCATCGCCGTCATCCAAAATGTTACCCGTCGCCGTTATACTTACCGTGCCCGTCGTCGACAAATCACCCATTGTGGCATCGCCGCCCGTCCTAAGATGAATATTCTTAGAACCCGCGGTAACGGCATCCGCCGTAAGGTCACCCGCATTGGCGCTGCCTACAGTTAAAGTACCCGTCGTAGTGATAAGATCGATTTCCGCGTCCGAGAGCGAATAATCACCCGCACCCGTGCCTACACCCACGGTCACGCCTGTATTGGGCGCTAAAGTGATATCATTTGCGCCCCCAGTTATCGCCGCGCCTACTGCAATGTTATTGGACTGTAAGCTTAGAGCACCACTTAGATTAATCGCCTCGGTTGTGGTAATAGTGCCGCCGGCTACGATTGTTGTAGCGGCCGTGGCAGAGATTGTATTTAATGAAACACTGTCGGTTTCATTCACATATATGCCTCCACCTGAGGCGGTAAGGTCAAGGGTATCCATGGTAGTATTTATATGGGTAGATGTGCCTATATGACTGGCTGCCGAAATCGTAAGGTCGGCGGACAACGCCCCCCCAGTGCACTTAATTAAAGAATCAGCTGATGCGGCATCTACGCTGCCAGCCGAGCTTGTTATTCTGACATCTCCCGAATCCGTGGTAGTAAGCTTTTCAACAATGGCATTACCTGACGAAGAGATGGTAATGCCGGAAGTTCCTGCCGTTAAAGTTGTCCCGTCATTCTGAGTGAAAGTCCCGCCCTGCGAGGTAAAAGAAAGAAGCATGGTCGTAGTTATATCGGCATCGACTACTATATCCGCGGTACCTTTCGTCGTTACGATACGACTCCCCGTTAAATTATCACCCGCAAGGTCGATAACGGTGCTTGTTGTTATATCAGAAGCAGAGTAAAGGGTTAGCGAACCCGAGGTCGCGATTGCCGAACACTCGTCGCGCGAAAGTGCGCCTACACCGTCGTTATTGTAATCAGCGTGTAGAATGACACCGCCTGAGCCCGCCGATAAGTTCGAGGTCGTGCCTTGCGTAACATCGCCATAGCCGTAAAAGTTGAGGGCTTTGTTTGTCCTTGAGATGTCGGAATCAACCGTTAGGGTCTCGTCTTCGTTGGTAAGATAGACATAGAGGGCCCCTGTACAGGTATCGCCCGCGATGTCAACGATATCAGTCGTGCTGATGGCGTCGCCGGAGCGAAGCTTGAGGTCGCCTGAGTTTGACAGGTTTGCCTCCGCCTGCCTTGTAAGGGCTCCCGTTCCATCAGTGTTGTAGTCGGCGTACAATGTCAGGGCGGCCGTGCCGGCGCTTATATCCTGATTTAAGGCCAAATCACGGTCCGCGTACACATATACAGGAGTGTTATCCGTTGAAAAATCTATGGCGCTCTCCATAGTAACGTCGCCGTTTACGGATTGCAAAGTCAGGCTAGCCGCGTCCATAACGTTGTCAAGGAAGCTGCCGTCCGTTGTGAGGCTTCCGTTGCTCTTTATGTAAATATTGCCTGTCGTAACCATATCGGATTCGAAATCCTTCGTGAGCGTACCAGTTGTCGACGGGTCTGTACCGTCATAATCTACCCATAGGGTAATATCGCCCGAGCCGGTAGAAATACTTGCGTTTGAGTCCAGAGTAATGTCCCCATCTGCAGTTAAATAGCAACCCGCATCATTTTGCGTCTCGAGAGAATTGCTTACGGTTATTGTGCCGCCCGACTGAATAGATATGACGTCGGTCGCCGAAATCGCATTAAGAGTAATGGCATTGGTTTCATCTACGTATACGCCTCCGCTTGACGCCGTGGCGGTAAGGCTCGAGACGGTAGTGCCGATATAATTATCGGTTGCGCCTATCGCTTCAGCCGATGTCATCGTCAAGGTACTGGCCGTGATAGTCGACGAGGAATCAAGGATCGAACCTGAGGTTGTCGTACTCAAGGTAGCAGTACCCTCGGGCACATTTATAGTGCCTACATACAAATCACTGCCGGGTGAATCTATAGTAACGTCACCACCTTTGTACACATTGGCATTAACTTGCGTCGTCGCCGCGACCTTAACGTTGACACTCGTAGTAAAATCATAGGTTGAGCTTCCTAAGTATAACGTGCCGGCGGGAATTGCTACGTTTCCGGTATCGGTCACAGCTACGTTCAGGCCAAGGAGCTGCAAATCTTTCGTCGTATCATAAGTGAAATTACCGATATTCGTCTGTAAGGTGCTGCCGTCAAGGCCCGTCACGTTAAAAGCCGCCGAAGTATACCTGCTATAAATAGCAAATTTCCCCGTCGCGCCGGATTTCACGCTCGCGCCCGTTCCGGTAGGCGCTACCGTCAAATCTCTTGCGGGGATAGTTACATCTCCGGAATTAGTTATCGTGGCAACAACACCGGGATAGCCATTCGTAAGCACCAGGTCTTTTGTGGTATCATAAGTAAAATTACCGCAGTTTGTCTGAAGGGTACTACCATCCAATCCCGTTATATCAAGATTTGTCGCCGGCGCAAAATAGGATAGCGCAAACTCGTTTGTCGCGCCGGAGATAAAGTTTGACCCCGCGGCTGCTACAGTAACGCTTACATTGTAGCCCGGAACGGCGACACCCGCAGAATCCGTAACCTGCCCATAGATATTGCTGAGTGAAAAATCGGATGTAAGACCATAAGTAATAGAACCTCTGTCCCCGCCCACACTGTCTTCAAGAGATAGAGTGACGGAGGACGCGCCTGTACTGACCGCTGCAACGTCTACCAGCGTGAAGCCTGGTATTATAAAGAGTACCTTAGCATCGTTGCCGGCAGTTATATCAAGATCTGTAAACCGGTATACATACGCCTCAAGATACAATCCGTAAGTTGAGTTGTAGCCGTGGAAATCCGTTCCCGCATTCACTATCAAAGAATCGCAATATATTTTTTGAATGTCGACGTTGCCTGAAGTGGCGGTGAGAGATAAATTGTCTACCGAATCGGCCGTACCCATTGTAACGTCACCGGCGGCGGTTACTGTTATGTTGCCGCTCGTTGTTGTCTTCACGGTCACGTCGGTGTATATATCGATATCGTTACCTGCAGTAAGGGTAAGGTTGCCCGTATCAACGGTAGCTGCACCGCCGGTACTGAACATAATGTCATTTCCCGCATCAAAGACAAGATTCCCATCGTTCACAGTCACACTGGCAGAAACACTAATATCATGATCCGCTTCATAACTGAGGTCGCTTCCTTCATGAACTACTGCCTCATTTATGATTATGTCGTATGGATCAAACAGCACTTGGCCTTTCTTACCGTTATAGACATTATTAATAAAGACGCCGCCATTTAAAAATAGATTTTGATCCCCACTCACTTCCATAAATCCCGCATCCCCTTCGATAGTGCCCGCCGATGTATCTATTATTGTGTCTTTCCCTACCGTAAGGTCTCCTTGATGCGCGTAGACATACACCCTGCCGCCGTCGCCCGTTTCTGCCGCTTTTGCCTCAATGGTACCGTTAAGATTTATGTCCCCACCCGTAGCTATAAGCTCCACCACCCCATTTTCATCTTCTACAACGGAATTGGCCTTGATACAACCTTCCTGATTGATGACATATTTATAGAGGTCTAAGGTCTGGTTTCCTTCTATCGTAACCTTGCCTCCGTCGGCATAGATATTGCCCGTATTAATAACGAGGGATTCCTTACCTTGTATTGCTTCCTTCACGGCTTCATCTATTACTATAGAGACCATATTTGATGGGTCTATAGACATAGTCATCTTCTCGCCTGAGGCCAATAAGACCGTGCCCTGAGGCGAAAGAAGGGTGCCTGAGTTGTTTACCTGAGCGCCTATTAAGGCTATATAGCCTCCGTCGGCCGATTTAATAAAGCCCTGGTTTGTGACGGATGAATAAGAACCGCTCATCGCGAAATTGAGTTTGCCTGAAATAAAGTCGGCGTTCGATATATTAAGGCTTGAGAGGACACAACCGTTGGCGCATATATTAGCTGAGGAACCTACGTTTATACCTTGGGTATTTACGATGAACATATTGCCGTTCGCGAAAATGGAACCCATTATGTTGGTCGGGTCGGGACCTATGACACGGTTTAACACATTGCTCGCCGCATCAGGCTGTATAAAATTTACCGTTTCATTGGAGGCAACGTTGAATGACTGGAAGTTTATTATCGCGTTATTTGAGGCGGTGATATTCATCGTATTACCATCTACCACCTCAAAGTTTGCCTCCCCGTTTTCAACCTGAGAACCTTCAGGAAGTGAATACACCACGGGAACCGGAGTAGCTAAAACGAAAGCGGCAATAAGAAGCGTTATGAATGGCTTACAAAAAGGATTGGCTTTTTGGCATAAAAATACCCTTGTCATTGTCGTCCCCCTCTTTTTCGGTTTCTGATTCATGGACTTGTTCCTGATTTTTGTTTTAATATTCGCTAAATCCCCCCGCGCCTCGCTGAACCTATAAAAACAAAAACCCCGTCCGAAAGAACTTGGACGGGGCTTTAGCAACTCGCGTGATTCACTCTTGGCAGCCGAGCCGGCATTCTGATTAACAGATTAGCCCTCTTGCTTTGTGTCCCAGTCTTTCGAACTGGTTTACCTTTTACAAGATTCATATATACAAAGAACTTAGGACAAAATACTACCTCTGTCCCTCATACAAAACATAGCACAGCTACCCGTATAAATGGGTCCTTACTCTTAAAGATACCACATTATACCCACAATACAATACTTCGTAAGGCATCACAGCAAGTTGTTGATTATAAATAGGTTACAGCAATTTGGAAGGCTAAAATAGCTCTTTGCGGATACTAACGTGGACTTGATAACCCCTGTGGTCATCGGGGCAGTTTCCGATAGGAAAACCGAACTCCACCCTGCCGTAAAGGTCATCGGCAAAACGCATTCGGATACCCACACCCACACCGATAAGCTTCCTATAGGGATCTTCATATATTGAAGTGTGTTTCAATTGGGCAAGGCCGACATCCACAAAACCGACACCCGCAAGCTGTTCCCTGAGCGTAGACTTCGCGAACGGGAGTTTCCATGACTTATCGATGAAAGGCAGCTGAAAGACAAGATCGGTCTTTGTAAGAAAAATCTGATCACCGGGAGAATCACCTTCCGTATAGCCGCGCACGGTAGTCGCGCCGCCGAGATAATATTCCTCAGATGGCATGAGGCCGTGATGGCAAAACTGGGCGGCTAAAGTCTGTATGATATGCACGCCCTGAACAACGGGTTGATACCGCACGTAAGTCGTAACCGTCTTAAAGAAATTATTGCCCTTGCCGCGCCGCGCTCCATCCTGATTTTCCCTGCCTGAGCCTCCCATAAATTCGGGAAGGCCCCAGTTAAAGGACTGATCAAAGAAATTTCTGCCCCATGGATCGGTAAGATTCCCGTCGAAACCAAACCGGATTATGCGCGGGTCGTCGTGGCTATACTCCGAACCAAGCAGGTGCGTGGTTGAGCGTTTATAATCAAAAGCTACCGTTCCGCCCAAACCCCATTTTTCCTCGGAGAAAAAGGGGTGAGTAAGCGACACAGTATATGTCATCGATTTTCCGGTCACATCATACCGCGAAAGATCCTGCTTGGGTGCTGTTCTTACGAAGGAATAAAGAAAATTAGCCCGCGTCCCGTAAGAATTTAAAGGAAAAGACTCTGTGACCGCGACGCCGACCATATCTTGCGAAAGCTGGACGGCCGCTTGAGTTATATCATCGAAGGTGGAGAAATTATTGTCTATAAGTCCGATTATGGCTTTATGGCGCCCCGTGTAAGCGGTACCCTGATTATTCCATTCGCCATAAGGATGAATGGGGAAACGGTCTTTCACTTTGAGGATTACATCGCTTGTGCCCTTTTCGGGACCCGGGGTAAGCACTGCCTGAACCGACCTGTCAGGATTTGTATTGAGCCGCGCCAAGTCGCGCCTCAGCTTGGGAAAGTAAATCGCCTTGCCGCTTGATGTGTGAAAACCGCGCCGTATAAGGGCCTCCCTGAAAAAACGATTGCCCTGAACGGACACATTCGCGAGCCTGCCTTCGACAACCTGAATGTGCAAGACCCCTTCTTCTATTTTCTGCGGAGGAAGATAGGCAAAAGAAGTGATGTAGCCTTTCTTGC
>JAQTRP010000003.1 GCA_028711765.1 Candidatus Omnitrophota bacterium
GTCACGGGACATTCTATCTCGGTCAAAATTGGCTCTTTGACTCGCGAAATCGCGGTCGTGTTCCACATTCCGCCAGCCATCGTTCGTATTTCTCTCCCAACCGTTTTCCGCGTTGTGGCGATATACACCGCCGTCCTTGCCCGCGAAAACATCATTGCCCCGTATAGACTGAGCTGCTCTGCCGGAATCTCTCAGTTTGTCGGCCCGTTCACCGCTGAAATCATGGTCTTTGACCTTATCCGCAAAATCACTGCCTTTAATCTTATCGCGGGCGGAATAAGGATTAAAGTTTTGTTTGATATTCTGGAGTTTTGAGGACTGAGGCTCAAGCCTGTGGTCCGGATTTACGTTCGGATGATTATTTTTCCAATTATCGACTTTGCCTTTCCAGTTGTTATATATGTTGTTGTTGTTTACGTTGATGTTAATATTGTTGTCGCCGTGATACCATCCCCACCCATACGGCCCCCACCAAGGATTCCACCAGGCGCCGAACATAGATCCGGCCGCGAAACCGAACGCGAACCCCTCATCTTCGCCGCACTCGAATCCGGCGTTGAAACCGTAGGTATAAGGATAACCGATCCATTCCTCGCCCACGTAAGGCGGATAATAATAACCCGTGCCGTAGACGACCGTGTACTCCGGCGTTACGACCGTGCCCATATAGCCTGGCGTGTAGCCAACATAAACCTCATCGGGTGTGGATCCGTAAACGCGCACGTAAGTGACATAGTAAAGCGGCGAGGTGGGAGGAATCGCATAAATCACCTCCGGCACGCTGTCTGCCACAACCCAAGGCCCCGCGGGCGAAGGCGCCTTGAACCATACGCCGTTTTCAACCGCGTAGCATTCGCTTTCGCTTACCTTTATGACCGGCAGGGCGGTATTGGCAACATACTGCAGAGTCGTGCCTTCGATCGGTTTAAACTGCGGAGCGCCGTCATATTTTACATTGAGCTTCGCCTCGCTGCGTTTCACGGCAGTAGTCTGGGGAATAGAGTTTGCGATGACCGCCTCTTTTGACTGCGGTGTGCCGGGAACGGAAACGAGCGCGTTGGCTTTGGGATGGTCCGCCGGTATCTTCGCGAAATCGGCCGGAAGCTCTTTTCCCGAAACAAAGGCCCACGGCCCGGAAAGCGATTTCGCCTTGAACCAGCGCCCGGAGATCAGCACATAATAATAATTATCCTCCAGCGTCATGAAGATGGCGTTGTCGCTGTTTTCAACCTGAAGGAGATTGGTGCCCTCGATAGGCAGAAACTCCGCCTTGCCGTCTGACTGGATCAACTCGGCGGGAACGGTGCTGACGTAAATAGCCGGAGGAGTTGCGAGGGGAGCGGCGTCCTTCGCGGGCTCGAGCAAATCCACCTGTTTTGCCGCCACGGCGGCCTGTTTAACCTCATCGAGCGATGCCGGCGGATTCGCCGAAACCGCCCAGGGCCCTTCAACAGCTGCCGCTTCATACCAGTTTCCCATCGCCTGAAGGTAAAACTTGTTACCCGTCTTGACAATTAAGGCGGTGGTATTGATAACACGCTCGAGGCCCGCAGCCGACACTGGCCGCAGCACCGGCTCGCCGTCTATAAGAACAAGTATCGCCGGTAGCTCGCTATATATGATGCGCGGCGGCTCATTCTTTACGTTTACCGTATATGTTTTCTCGACCGACTGCGACATGGCAAAGTTTGCCTCAAGGTGGTCAAGCGCGATTTCCTTGGTCCTTTGCGGGAGCTCGCTCTGGAGCAGTTCACGGTATTGTTTTTCCCTGTCGGGCACCGTCGGAAACTGGACCTTCACGATTTTAAGGTCCCGCAAGGTAATGATCCTCGCTTCCTTATCCACATCCGCCTTTCCGTCAATCCATATCACCCCGAACACCTCTTTTGACGTCTCTTTCGTCTGGGCGGAGACGGCGGCGCGGGCCTCCAGCTTAACGCCGTCCCATTTTTCAACCTGCGGTTGATACATAGAAAAGACGGTGCTGCCCTCATCAAATACACGGGGCCACGCCAAGGCGGACGGCGCCTGGCCTACGCTTCCCGCCATTTCATCAACGGCAACAGAACACGGAATAAATAATAAATTTACCGCGGCAATAACAATTAATGCCACAATCTTTCGCATGCTTACGCTGCCTTTCATCGGATATTCCTTTCTAGTTAAGGACTGGTTTCGTAAGTCTTTGCAAACCTTTATGTACCTCACAATAATGTACCTGGTACCGGACCCGTGAATCCGGTACCAGGTACATTATTGTATTTACGTCTTTACCGGCTCCAGCTGACCTTGCCGTCCTTATCAACAAAACTTATCCCGGGATTTCCGTCGTCTTTGAGCCCAAGTTTGATACGGGCGTCTCCATTATTATCCAGTACATAAAACATCGGACTCTCGCCGCGATCCAAGGCAAGACGGAAACCGCGATTTCCGTCTTCGCCGAAAATTTCAAGATATGGCCCCCGCTCACCGGCAAGAGTCAATCTCGCCCTTGATCCGCCTCTCTCATCGTAAAAGACAAGCCCCAGATACTGCAGCTCGTCGCTGTAGTGCCAGGAACCTATATCGATCGCTCCGCGCTTGTCTCGCACCGTCAGATTCGCCTCGCCCGCGTAATGCCCCACTCTAAGGCTTACCGAGGCCGCGTTATCCGAATCATAAAGGTCCAACGTGGAGCCGATGGCCGATGAGCCGAGCTTCGCGCGCACGTTACCCTCCCCGTCCATAAGAGTCAAGACTGGATTCGGGCTGATTGACGATGCATCCTGCGGCTCCATACCAAGTCTAGCATATGTCTTTCCGTCCTTACCAACAAGAACAAACTCTTCCGCCGTGACGATCTTTGCGGGAGAGACGGCGGACCGCCCGCACAACAGTTTGCCGGAAAGAAAGTGATTTGCCACGATACCTGCCGCTACTCCGACGGCTAAAGCTATTACGAACAAAAATATATAACGTCCTTTCATGCGCGACTCCGTTCTTTCAATGGTTCAAAAGTATCTAACACGTGCTGAAAGACAGGGCGATAATGCTTAAAGAGCGATTTGGGAGCGGAATAAACAAACACGAAAAAGCCCTTTTTACCCGTGAGGACAACGTATTCCTCGCGGACTCTGATCTCTTTTGTGTCCATCGAATGCGGGGGGATATAATCGAAGGTGCCTCTTATGAAGCGGGAACCCGATAGTCCACCCACGGTTACGGGTTTGACGTCTGTAGTTTTCTCTCCAACCAAAGGTACAGGTCCCGGCTCGAGCTGCCGCGCGAGATATGACTTGGCGTCCGGAAATAAAGGGTCGGTGCCGGAGTGATATCTCAGGTAGATTGTCGGCGGACGGTTTTCCCTGTTCCGCGGCCCCTTAAGGAATATACCGTGGAGCCCCGCGGCTTCACAGCTGCGGCCCATTGATTTACTACGCTCCGCGGGGCGGAACCGCTCCGAAGCAATGACTCTGCTTCGCTCAAAAGCTTCCGCTTTGAGCTTCGCAGCAGTACCCTCCTTCGTATTTATCCCCGCCACAGTTCTTGACGGGGCTTTCTGCGAAGGAGGGTAAACTTTGGCCTCTTCCGATTCCCTATCGGTATCGCGCCAGGCCGCCCAGTTTGCCGGAACCTCGCACCTAAAGAACCCGTCCGCGCTCTCGGCCTTCCAGGACAAGCCACTATTACAACCTTCGGCTGAAGCGGCGCTCTTCACGCCTCCAAGAAGTGCTCCCTGACTCAAATACCCAGCGAGCAAAAAACATAAAACAACCGATGCCTTTTCGCCGACTCTCAATGCCATGCGATCTTTCTATAAGGGATGTTTTATTTTGCCGGCAACGAGCCGCGCCACTCCTTTGATAAATTTTCTAAGCGCAGGTTGATTAATTCTTTCTTGCCGGACAATATTCTGAACTCTATTCCTCCGGTCAGTCCGATTATACGATAAGGTGCTTTATTTCTCTTAGCGATTTTATCAATTTCTTTTACAGACCGGCTATTACAGGAGAGGATGATCCTTGACTGCGATTCTCCAAAAAGCAGCGCGTCTTCCCGTATATCGTAATTTAAATTATTTATGACGGCCCCCACCATATTAGCTTCGTTTGAAATACAGCATTCGGCCAGGGCCACCGCTAATCCGCCTTCGGAGCAATCGTGGGCCGAATTTACCAAACCTTTCTCTATCGCCTCGAGAGTCGTATCCTGAACCGCTTTTTCCAGTTTCAAATCCAATTTTGGCGCGTCGCCTCTTGTTAAATGATGAATCTCTTTTAGATACTCGCTCGCGCCCAGCTCTTCCCCGCAGCGGCCCAAAAGAATTATAACGTCACCGTCTTGCTTAAAATTCTGCGAACAGGCTTTGTTCGCATCATTGAGAATGCCTATCATACCTATAGCAGGAGTAGGATTAATAGCAGACTTGGGACTTTCATTATAGAAAGAGACGTTTCCGCTCACTACGGCTACTTTAAACGATTTGCACGCATCCCGGATTCCTTCCACGCAATTCTTGAAATACCAGAAACTTTCCGGCTTCTCCGGGTTCCCGAAATTAAGACAATCCGTAACCGCCGCCGGCCGCCCTCCCGAACAGACAAGATTCCTTGCCGCTTCCGCTACCGCGATCTCGGCGCCTCTGTAAGGATTGAGAAAACAATAACGGCTATTGCAATCGGTGGTAGCGGCTATCGCTTTATTTGTCCCCTTTAACCTTATCACCGCCGCGTCTGAGCCGGGCAATACAACGGTATTTGTCTGAACCATATGGTCATACTGCTCATATACCCAGGCCTTATTGGCAATAGACGGCGCCCTCAAAAGCTTAAGCAAAACTTCGTTATAATCCGCCGGTTTGGGAATCCTGCCGAGTCTAAGCTTGTTCAATTCCTTTAGGCGTTTCGGCTTCGCAGAGGGCATGTCATAGATCGGCGCCTTAGTCAGAGAATGCGCCTTTATACTGGCTACCACCTTACCGTTATCTCTGATGGTTACCAACCCATCATCGGTAACATGCCCGATAACAGAGGCGTTAAGGCCCCATTTCAAAAATATTTCCCTTACTTGCCTTTCTTTTCCATTCTTCACGCAGACGAGCATCCTCTCCTGAGACTCGGACATCATAACTTCCCAGGGCTCCATATTCTCCTCTCTCCTGGGAACAGCCTGTATTTCCACATCCATGCCGGAATTGCCAGCCGATGCCATCTCGCTTGTGCAACAAGTAAGGCCCGCCGCTCCCATGTCTTTAATGCCGACGACATATCCTGTGTTGATAGCCTCTAAGGTTGCCTCTATCAGGCATTTCTCTGTAAAAGGGTCTCCTATCTGAACTGTCGGCCTTTTTTCTTCGCCTTCTTTAAATTCATTTGAAGCGAGAATGCTGCATCCTCCGATCCCGTCCCTTCCCGTGCTTGACCCGACGTACATGATCGAATTTCCGATGCCGAAGGCGCGCGCCTGCGATAACTCATTCTTCTTGGCTATGCCGATACACATGGCATTAACCAAACAGTTTCCACTGTAACTTTCGTCAAAGTATATTTCGCCGCCCACCGTGGGTACTCCGACGCAATTTCCGTAGAACTGGATCCCGTCCACAACACCGGCGAGCAGATACCTATTATAAGCCTGACTAAGCGGCCCAAAACGCAGAGAATCCAATAACGCTATGGGCCTGGCCCCCGCAGTAAATATGTCTCTTATAATCCCGCCCACTCCCGTAGCAGCTCCCTGCTTTGGTTCGACCTGTGAGGGATGGTTATGGCTCTCCATTTTAAAGACTATGGCCAAATCATCGATAATAATCCCGCCCGAATCTTCTCCTATCAGTGTTTTATATTTACCTGTCTTGGGCAGGAGTTTAAGCCATTTGCGGGAACAAAGGTATCCGCAATGCTCAGACCACTCTACCGAAAACATCGCCAACTCGGTCGGCGTAGGCTCCCTTTTTAGAATCCTTAGGATATTTTTATATTCTTCATCGCTTAACCCAAGCGAATGATATACGTCGGGTTTTATCATAATCTTTTCGTCTCTAACCAGTTAACCATGGATTTAAATATAAGATGACCGTCGCGGGAGCCGAGCGAGTCTTCGGAGCTGCGCTCGGGATGCGGCATAATGCCTAAGACGTTTCCTTTTTTGTTTATAATGCCGGCGATATTATCCAGCGCACCGTTGGGATTATAGCGATCACTGATCTCTCCTCGGGCTGAACAATAACGGAATACCACTTGCTCATTATCTCTTAATTCCTCAAGGCCGGCGGGGTCGATATAATAATTGCCCTCGTTGTGGGCGATGGGAATTTTTAAAATCTGGCCCGCATTACACAAGCTTGTGAATCTTGTGCGATTGTTATCCGTCTTTACATAAACGTGCTTACATATAAAGTGAAGGCCCCTGTTTCTCAACATAACACCGGGTAAAAGCCCGGCCTCAAGAAGTATCTGAAAGCCGTTGCAGATTCCTATTACAGTGCCGCCTTTTCCGGCGAAATCGGCGATATGCTTCATCACGGGCGAAAATCTTGCTACGGCGCCTGTCCTTAAGTAATCTCCATAACTAAATCCCCCGGGCAGAATGACACAATCAAGACCGCTAAGATTGGCGTCCTTATGCCAGACATACTTGACGGGCTTCTTTAAAACATCTTTTACTACATAAAAACAGTCTTGGTCGCAATTAGACCCGGGAAAGACTACGACTCCGAATTTCATCTATTCCCCGCTTAATTTGAAACGATAGTCTTCTATTATAGGGTTTGACAAAAGCTTCTTGCACATCTCGTTGACTTCTCTCTCCGCTCTTTTCTTGTCTTTATAATTTAGCTTGATAACTACTAATTTTCCCATACGGACATCCGCTAAGTCTTTGTAACCCAATGATTCCAGGGCGTGCTTAACGGTTAAACCCTGCGGATCGGCAACACCCTTTTTAAGGGCGATATAAATCTCGACGATCATTTTTAATCTCCATTTTTTAATTACTGTACTAGAGTTTGCTGTTTGCTTAACACGCTAACGCTGTCCCTTTACGTACCCGGTACCGGATCAATCGAACGCGGTACCGGATACGTAAAGGGACCTATTCTCTCCCAAGAGGGGATGAAATTCAAGGGGGTTAATACGAATTACGCGACATTCTACAACAACATAATCTGGTATTGCTAGTGTATTAAACGAGTAGAAAATCCGTCAAACTTAAGCATTGTATTAATGTTTGGCATGATATTCCTGAATAGATTTTACCTCTAAACCGCCTTTTGATGCTGCCTCCATTCCGTTCACCGCCGCCTGCGCCCCCTGAAGGGTGGTTATGCATGGTATACCGTGCATAACCGCAAGGTTCCTAATGGGCTTCATATCAGAATGACTTCCCTCGCCAGAGGGCGTGTTAATTATGAGACTTATACCACCTTTTTTAATAAGTTCCAATATTTCTTTACTGCCCTCGCCGATTTTACCTACCTCTTTAACTTTGATATTGTTGGACCATAAAACCTTATAAGTTCCCCTGGTGGAAATTATCCTGTAGCCCATGTCGCTCAATTTCTTCGCGATAAAAACTATATCCCGCTTATCGTCGTTTTTAACGCTTACGAAAACGCTGCCACGCACCGGCAAAATCTGGCCGGCCGCGACCTGGGATTTATAGAAAGCCATTCCGAAAGATGAGTCGACGCCCATTACCTCGCCGGTCGATTTCATTTCGGGTCCGAGCAATATATCCACTCCGGAAAATCTTGAGAAAGGAAGCACCGACTCCTTTACCGACACATGGGAAACGCGCTTCTCTTTTGTGAAACCGAGCTCGCGCAGTTTTTTTCCGACCATTACCTTCGCCGCAATCTTCGCGAGCGGCACTCCTGTCGCCTTACTCACAAAAGGCACGGTACGGGATGCTCTTGGATTAACCTCGAGAACATACACGGTATCACCCTTCACGGCAAACTGGATATTCATCAGGCCTTTGACCTTAAGTTCCTTCGAGAGGGCATGGGTGTATTTCCGGATTTTGTCGATAATATCATCGCTTAAAGTATGCGGCGGAAGGACGCACGCGGAATCTCCGGAATGTACCCCGGCCTCTTCTATGTGCTCCATAATGCCGCCTATAACGGTAAGCGTGCCGTCTGATACGGCATCAACGTCGACCTCAACCGCGTCCTCAAGAAACTTGTCGACAAGGATAGGTTCGTCCTTTGATACCTCCTTGGCTTCCTTCATGAATTCATTAAGAGATTTTTCATCATAGACAATTCTCATTGCCCTGCCACCCAAAACATATGACGGTCTCACCAGCACGGGATAACCAATCCTCGAAGCGATCTTCTTTGCCTCTCCCTTGGAGTAGGCGGAGCCGTTCGGCGGCTGGTTAATCTTAAGTTTAGTAATCAATTTTGAAAATTTATCCCTATTTTCGGCGGCGTCAATTGAGGCGACCGAGGTTCCAATTATGGGGGCGCCTGCTTCCTCAAGACGCCTCGCCAGATTAAGCGGAGTCTGTCCTCCAAACTGGACAATAATACCGTCCGGCTTCTCCTTGTCCACTATATTCATCACATCCTCAAATGTAAGAGGCTCGAAATACAATTTATCCGAGGTGTCATAATCTGTCGAAACAGTCTCGGGGTTTGAATTTACCATGATGGTCTCGTAACCCAAACTCTTGAGCGCAAAGGATGCGTGACAGCAACAATAATCGAATTCTATTCCCTGCCCGATCCTGTTGGGGCCGCCGCCCAGAATCATTATCTTTTTCTTTTTTGATTTCCTCGTCTCATCCTCAACATCATAGGTGGAATAGTAGTATGGCGTATACGCCTCAAACTCCGCGGCGCAGGTATCCACTAACTTAAAAGTCGCTTCGATTCTTTGTTTTTTCCTTTCTTTTCTAACCTGCAATTCTTCAACGCCGGTTAAATCCGCTATCTGCCTATCGCTGAAACCGTATTTCTTTGCCTCGCCCAGCGTCTCGGCGCTGAGCCCCTTCTTCTTAAGACGCTCGATTCTGATAAGCTTCTCAAACTCGACGATCTCTTTGATATTGTTTATAAACCAAGGGTCGATACCGGTAATACGAACGATATTATTAATGGTATAGCCTTTCTGCAAAGCATATTTTATGTAGAATATCCGCGAGGCGTTCGGCTTCGTTAATCTTTGTTTAATCTTACTGTCAGAAATCTTCCGAAAGTCCTTTTTGTTATCCAAGCCGTCATGCCCGATCTCGAGGCCCCGCAGCCCCTTTTGCAATGCCTCCTTAAAGGTCCTGCCAATTGCCATTGTTTCACCAACCGATTTCATGGATATGCCGAGCACATCTTCCGCCTCAGGGAACTTCTCAAAAGTGAATCTTGGAATCTTTACGACACAGTAATCGATTGTGGGTTCAAACGAAGCGGGTGTCTTCTTTGTGATATCGTTCCTTATTTCATCAAGTGTATAACCCACCGCGAGCTTTGCCGCGATCTTCGCGATCGGGAAACCCGTCGCCTTGCTCGCCAAGGCTGAGCTCCTCGATACGCTCGGGTTCATTTCAATCGCGACCATCCTGCCGTCCTTTGGATTGACGGCAAACTGAATATTGGAGCCGCCGGTCTCGACACCGATTTCCCTGATTATCGCAATCGCGGCGTCCCTCATCTTCTGATATTCTTTGTCCGTCAGGGTCTGGGCGGGCGCAACGGTAATAGAATCGCCGGTATGAATTCCCATGGGATCGAAATTTTCGATCGAACAGATTATAACCACGTTGTCTTTCCTATCCCTCATAACCTCGAGCTCATATTCCTTCCAGCCGACAACCGACTCCTCAATTAAAACCTCGCCTATCATGCTGTTTTTAAGCCCGAGGTTAACGATGCGTTCGAACCCCTCTTTTGTCGCCGCAATTCCGCCACCTGTGCCGCCGAGCGTGAAGCTGGGCCTTATAATAAGAGGGAGCCCGAGTTTATTCATGGCGGCTTTTGCCTCTTTCATATTGTAGGCAAGGATACTTTTTGGAATATCAAGGCCGATTTCGAGCATCGCTCGCTTGAAATATTCTCTGTCCTCCGCTTTCTTAATAGCGTCGTAGTCGGCGCCTATCATCTTGACGTTGTACTTTTTAAGAATTCCCGCCTCGGCTACTTTCATCGCCGTATTAAGCCCCGTCTGGCCGCCAAGCGTGGGGAGAAGCGCGTCGGGTCTCTCCTTCGCGATAATCTTTTCAACGACCTCGGGCGTTATCGGCTCAATGTAGGTAACGTCGGCTGTTTCAGGGTCAGTCATTATAGTGGCAGGATTCGAGTTTATGAGAATCACCTTAAAGCCTTCTTCGCGAAGGGCCTTGCAGGCCTGGGTGCCGGAATAATCGAATTCACACGCCTGGCTTATGATGATGGGGCCTGAACCTATAATCAGTATTTTTTTAATATCTTTACGTTTTGGCATAAATAAAATTTAAAATGTGAAGTGCAAAGCGTAAAACCACAGTCCAAAATTCAAAGTTACAAAGGAATTAAAACTTTAAACTTTTAATTTTGGCTTTGCGCTTTTCATTTTTCACTTTGCACTTTTCATCATTTCCACAAATTCGCCGAACAAATATCGCGCATCGTGGGGGCCGGCTGAGGCCTCAGGATGGAACTGAACCGCGAACGCGCGGAGTTTTCTCACCTTTATCCCTTCCAGAGTGCCATCGTTAAGATTAATATGGGTTACTTCGATACCTTTCCTCTTTAAAGACTTGGCATCGACATTAAATCCGTGATTCTGGACCGTAATGTAAATCCTCCCCGTCCTCAAATCTTTTGTGGGCTGATTGGCGCCATGATGGCCGAACTTGAGCTTGTATGTCCTTCCGCCGAGCGCGAGTCCCAACATTTGTTGCCCAAGGCAAATCCCAAAGATCGGCACTTTTCCCAATAACTGCCTCGCGGTCTCTACCACATAGGGAACCGCGGCGGGATCTCCCGGGCCGTTTGAAAGGAGCACGCCATCCGGCTTCATCTTTAAAATTTCGCGCGCATCCGTATAGGCCGAAACAATTGTTACCCTGCACCCGCAATTAACAAGCTCCCGCAAAATGTTGTACTTAACACCGCAATCGACAACCACCACCTTACGCTTGCCCCGCTTATTCCATTCCTGTTTGCCGCTTACAGTAACATCTTTAACCAAATCGATACCGACAAGGCCGCGAGATGATTTGGCCTTCTTGACCAGTCTTTTTTCATTCAAGTCCTCGGTGGAAATAACCGCCTTCATAGCGCCCCGCAGTCTTATATGCCGTGTGAGGGCGCGGGTGTCCACACCCTCTATACCGGGGATGTCATTCCTTCTCAAATATTCATCGAGGCCTTCGTCCGCCCGCCAGTTGCTCACGATACGGCTCCGCTCCTTAACGATGAAACCTTCGAGGAAAATACCCCGCGATTCTATGTCTTCTTTATTTACGCCATAGTTGCCTATAAGGGGATAGGTCATCGCGACAATCTGACCTTTATAAGAAGGGTCGGTAAGAATCTCCTGATAACCGGTGAGACTGGTATTGAAAACAACTTCGCCGTGTCTTTCGCCGCTCGCGCCGAAAGACCGCCCTCTGAAAATCTTTCCGCTCTCCAAAGCTAGTATCGCTTCCATTCCTTTAGCTCGTTTTTCCAAGCGCCGCCTTGATAAACTCTCTGAACAAAGGATGCGCTTCGTCGGGTTTGGACTTAAATTCCGGATGAAACTGCACCGCGATAAAATATGGGTGGCCTTTAAGCTCGACGATTTCGACCAGATTCTTCTTCTGATAGACGCCGGAAAAAACCATGCCTTTCTTCTCAAATAATTTTCTATACTTATTATTAAACTCATATCTGTGCCTGTGGCGTTCATAAACGAGGCCCCTGCCGTAGACGCCGGAGGCAAGGCTCTTCTCCCTGATCTTACAGGGATACGCGCCTAAGCGCATGGTGCCGCCCAAATCTTTGACTTTTTTCTGAGTTTCGAGCAAGTCGATTACCGGATATTTTGTTTTCTTAAATTCTGCGGAATTCGCGCCTTTCAGATTACATACATTTCTCGCGAACTCGATTACGGCGCACTGCATGCCCAAGCAGAGGCCCAAGAACGGGATTTTGTTCAGGCGCGCGAATTTAATCGCCCTGATTTTCCCCTCAATGCCGCGATAACCAAAACCGCCGGGAACGAGAATTCCCGAGACGTCCCTCAGTATTTTCTCGGCTTCTCTTTTTTCCAAACTTTCGGAATCAAGTCTTCTTATCTCCACCTTCGCATCGTTATAAATCCCGGCATGAATAAGCGCCTCATATATAGATTTATAGGCGTCCTGTAGCTCAATATATTTGCCGATCACGGCGACGGTTACCTTATTCTTTGGGTTGAGCACCTTGTTAACCACGTTTCTCTCCCACTCCTTTAGGTCTGAGAATTTGCATATCAATTTAAAATGGCTTAAGATTATCTCGTCCAGGATCTGTTTCTTGAAAACCAAGGGTATTTGATAGATCGAATCCATATCCGGCGATTCGATAACCGCCTCTTTCTTCACGTTACAGAATAAAGAGATCTTCTCCTTGACGCTGTCGGACAATGGTTTCTCCGTCCTGCAGATCAACGCATCCGGAATGATGCCTATCTCGCGCAAAGTGCCGACGCTATGCTGGGTGGGTTTTGTCTTTACCTCACCCGCCGCTTTTATATACGGCACGAGTGTCAGATGGACATAAAACACGTTATCGTAGCCCATATCCAGCCTGAACTGCCTGGCTGCTTCAAGAAAAGGCAAACTTTCGATATCGCCGACCGTTCCGCCTATTTCAACGATAACAATATCAGCCTTTGAAACTTTTTGGCACTCCTTGATTTTCCCCTTTATTGCGTCCGTAACGTGGGGAATAACCTGGATGGTCTTTCCTAAATAATCCCCCCTTCTTTCTTTAGATATCACGCGGTTGTAGATCTGGCCGGTAGTTACATTGTTGAATTTGGACGTATGGGCACTGGTAAAACGCTCATAATGCCCGAGATCCAGATCCGTTTCCGCGCCGTCTTCCGTAACGTAGACCTCGCCGTGCTGATAGGGATTCATCGTTCCGGGATCTACATTGATATATGGATCGAGCTTCATCAGGGCAACCTTCAGGCCCCGCGATTCCAGAATCTTTCCTATAGAGGCAGAGGCGATTCCTTTGCCTAAACTCGAAATAACGCCGCCTGTTACAAAGATGTACTTTGACATTTTAATCGGCCCTCCCCGAAAAACATATAATCTTTTGCGACACGACATCTGACATTATCTTTAAACCTCTATCGCTTACATCGTAGACGCTGATAACGCCTTTGTACTTAGCGGATTGAGGCATAAGTTCTGTAAACAAATCTTTCGATTTCGCGAACCATTTGTAATTAAATGTGACATCTTTTCTTTCAGGAAAAAGCGCGACGTAAAATATATCTGTCTCAACCAGGTCCTGAAAAAAGTGCGTCCCGAAAGACAATTCGGGCATAAGATTGCCGGCCGGAAAAGCGACCTCCGCAAGGATCGCTATGTTATTTATCTCCGCAAATTTGACCGGCACGCCCAAAGACGGTGTCGCGGTACCCCATCTTCCCGGCCCCATAAGAAGAGAGGGTAGTCCATCCCTGTCTTCTATATCTGTATTCAGTCTTCCCACTATACGGGCGATCTCATATTTATCCGACTGCGTAAGTTCGGTATATCCTTTGGGGTCGACGCATATAATCCTTTTAATCACCTGGGCGACGTTGCCGCCCAGAAAATATCCGCGCGATTCAAAAAGCGTATCTTCTTTATTTATACGGCTCGGTATATCGACTTTATGGCCCGCCCCGCGCGTCTGCAGCGGCCTGCACTGCAATAGGTTTATCTTGAATTTGCCGCCCTTTGTAAAATTTACCGTAAACTCTATTTCGATAGGATAACGGTAGCTCTCTTCGAGCGATTTTAATATCTTCCCGAAAGAATCAGTCAATTTATTATCGCTAAAGACGTTATCGAGCGTTAATATCCAGAATTCCTTACCTTCCGCGCCGCTCTCACCCGTTAAGCGCATAGCTTCGTAATCTTTCACCGCTACGCGATCTATCAACTTATACGATTTCTCATTCACGAGGTTTTCAAAAGGAATTGTTTCGAACACATTTTCCTTTATATCGATAAGGTCCACCTCGTGCTGTGAAAACTCCTTTAAATCGTCTCTCTCCGAATAGGGCCTCCGCAAGGGATGGTCAAGCGCGACCATTCTCGGGTAATCACCCTCAACGCGGTTGACCGCCCTCGTGCCAAGCCCAAATACCAGTCTAAGCATCCCCGCCCCCGGATCCATATTTTCATTCCATACATACGTATTGTGGGATACGCCGACCCCGGCGAGATCGGGGAAGAAATAGTTTTTGTGGGGGGCCCCTGAAACCCGCTGGACCAAAAGCGCCATTTGCTCGTCTAATTTGTCCAATCCCCTCTGCTTCCTATACACGAGGGCGTTTTCGTTCATAGAGCTCGCGTAAATCCTTCTTACGGCTTCGGCGAACTGGATATACCTCTGCTCGGGGCTTCCCTGATTTGCCAAGAATATGCTTTCATACTTCCCGGCAAACGCGTTCCCGAACCCATCCTCCAGAAGGGAGCTTGAGCGCACTATAATAGGCGACGAACCAAAGTATTCTATAATCTGCTGAAAATGCTCCATGATCTCCTCGGAAAATACCCCATAAAGCATTTTTTCCTTTAAAACTTTCGCGATGTTAAAATACCCCTCTTCCGTCTTTTGCTGCATGCGTAATTTCCACCACCGGTTCTCCACTATATAGGAATAAAATATATCCGAGCCTATATAAAACGAGTCGTGCGGTTCCGAAAGTGTCTGCCAATCGGGCAGCTTTTTAGACAGGATCTTCCTCGCCAAAAGCATTCCCACGCTCTTGCCGCCGATAAAACCCGTGCCTATCAGCCTGGATTTTATATCTATAAGCTCTTCGAGCGAAAAGTTGTCCGTCGCCAGGGACAAAATCTTCTTATTCCTGGTTATCATTATGCCGCATAGCTTTTTCACCGTGTCTTTTATCTTTTCCTTCGGCGCCCCGCCCCGGACGAGCTCTTCCGCCTCAAGAAACAAGCGGTCCCAGTAATCGAGGTTCCTCTTAGCGCTCTCCGCTCCCCTTTCGCGGATATACGAGAGTATTTTTACGGCATTGACGCTGTCCGTAATGGGGACAAACTTATCGTTTTCCTTCTGGTGAGGAAGAAACATGGTCGGCGAATACCGGTTCCACACCTTCAGGGGATGCACATATAAACTCCCTTCGCAATGGTACACGTCCATCAAAAGCTGCGTCGTCTCGCGTATACGTGCTATAGATTTAAAAGAATGGTTATTGCGCAATATCGAGAAATACGTGACGGTCTTAAGCTCATAAAGATAGGGGCATGTAACCATGAAAAAGTTTCCTATCATAAGGTCGGTAGCCCATGCCGAAAGAAGTTCTGACAGGCAGTCGAATACATAATACGCGCCTTCGCCTTCCTGCGTAATAATGCTGTTTACCTTTGTAGCAAAAGATTCGAACCCGGCGGCGGCGTTCAACTCATACCGTTTTATCTGTTTTGAACTGTCGAGCAGCTCTTTGTGGGAAGCGAACCTCATGTATATAACTTTCTTATCCTCTTTGAGCGCCTGGCGCACGAAGGGATTTACGAGGTTAATGTAATCCTTGATATCATCTATCTGCCAGACTACATTATCCCCGGCCCTCAGGCCGGTAATCACACTATCTAAACCTTTTATTCCCGTGCTTATCATTTTGATGATCCTTTACTGTTTGACGGGCTCAGAGTTTCAAATAAACGGCAGGCTGCTTTCGCCCATCAGGTATTTATCGATATAATATGCCGAGCGCCTGCCTTCCGAAATAGCCCATACCACCAATGATTGGCCGCGCCTCATATCGCCCGCGGAAAACACCTTCTTAACCGAAGTCATAAATTCCGGGTCCGTCTTTATGCTGCCGCGTTCGTCAAATTCAATACCAAGATCGTTGAGCAAACCAGAATGTTCCGGATGTAAAAACCCTATGGCAAGAATGACTAAATCCGCCTCGATTTCCAGATCGTTCCCCGCCTTGACGCAAGAAAGCTTTTTTACGGCGGCCTTTTCCCCGATAAAGCGCTTTGTTGTTACTTCCCAATGGCGGATACATCCTTCTTCGTGGCTTGACGTCGTCTTTAACAATGAAGGGTATGCCGGCCAAGGACAGCCGATGCCGCGGCACGCCGGCGGTTTGGGTAGAACTTCAATCTGCACGACACAAACCGCTCCCTGGCGATGAGCCATGCCCACACAGTCGGCCCCGGTATCTCCTCCGCCAATCACTACCACCTTTTTAGCTTTGGCGTCTATTAATCTGTCCTTCGGAATATTCTCGCCGGCTACGCGCTTGTTTGACTGCGTCAAATAATCCATCGCAAAATATATACCCTTAAACTCTCTTCCTTCTATTTTAAGATCTCTCGGAACGCGGGCGCCGCCGGCCAGTAAAACCGCGTCAAACTCCGCTAAAAGCTTCTTTGCGGGATAATCTATGCCGACGTCCACGTTAGTTCTAAAAACAAGGCCTTCCTTCTCCCATATGCTAATCCGTTTATCTATGATGTGTTTCTCGAGCTTAAAATCAGGGATGCCATAACGCAGCATACCTCCGGGCTTATCATCCCGCTCGAAGACAACCACGCTATGGCCCGCTCTATTAAGGATGCTTGCGCAAGACAAGCCGGCCGGACCCGAGCCGATAACAGCTATTTTCTTGCCTGTCCTCATTTTTATGCGGCTTGGCTTAATCAATCCGTTCTTGAAACCAAATTCTATTAGGGCAAGCTCATTTTCGCGTATGGTAACGGCATCGTCATTTAAACCCAGCACGCACGCGTATTCGCACAACGCCGGACAAATCCTTCCCGTTATCTCCGGTAGGCTGTTTGTGGCTTCCAGCAAAGTAAGCGCCGCCTCCCACTTGCCGCGGAACATATAATCATTCCATTCGGGGATATAGTTTCCTATCGGGCAGCCCCAATGGCAAAACGGTGTCGCGCAGTCCATGCAGCGCGATGCCTGCTCCTCTGACTGCTTCTCGGAACGTAATTTAAAAACATGCTTGAAGTCCAGGACGCGCTCGCAGACCGGTCTATACTGTCCGTCTTGCCTTGCGACTTTTAAGAAACCTTTCACATCACCCATCTGACGCCTCCGTTAAATCGAGTTTTTCTTCTATCTTTATCCCTTCTAAGATACGCTTATACTCTATGGGCACGACTTTAATGAACTTTTTCATTTCTCCGGACATGTTATCGATGATTTTCTTCGCCTTTTCGCTTTTCGTATACTTGAAGTGATTGTGAAGCAAGTTGTATATCGTATCTTTGTCTTCCTCCTTAACAACCCACAATTCAATCATATCCATATTGCATCTGTCTTTGAATACCTTATCCTCGTCGTACACATATGCTATTCCGCCCGACATGCCGGCGGCGAAGTTCCTGCCGGTACGTCCTAAGATAATCACTCTTCCGCCCGTCATATATTCACAACCGTGGTCGCCGACACCCTCTATAACAGCATGCAGCCCTGAGTTTCTCACGCAAAACCTCTCTCCCGCGACGCCGCATATATACGCCTCGCCCGATATCGCTCCATAGAAAGCGGTATTACCTATAATTATGTTTTCGCCGGACTTATAACGCGCCCGCTTATCCGGGTAAATAATAATCTTCCCGCCTGAGATACCCTTTCCCACATAGTCGTTGGCCATCCCTTCCAATTCAAGTGTGATACCCTTCGCGAGAAACGCGCCGAAGCTCTGTCCGGCGGTGCCTCTGAACTTACATGTAATGGTATCTTCCAAAAAGACACCGTCGCCGCACCTTCTCAATGCTTCACCGCTCAACATCGCGCCTGTCGTTCTATTTGTGTTATCGATTTCAAGTGAAATTTTCACCGGTTTATTTCCATCGAGGGCATCTTTACACATATCTATAAGTGTCTTATCGAGAACGGAATCGAGGCCGCTCTCCTGCTTGGACGTGCAATACCGTCCTACGCCGTCGGGAAGGTCCGGCCGATAAAGAATTCTGGAATAGTCCATTCCCTGCGCTTTTAAAGGAACTATGTCTTTATTCACTTCGAGCAAATCCGTTCTTCCTATCATCCCATCCACCGTTCTTATGCCCAGCCCCGCCATTATTCCGCGGAGTTCCTCGGCCACAAAACGGAAGTAATTCACTATATACTCCGGCCTTCCCTTGAAACGCTTTTGTAAAATGTCATCCTGCGTAGCCACGCCGACGGAACAGTTATTGAGATGGCAGTGCCTCAACATAACGCAGCCGATTGCAACAAGGACGGCCGTGCAAAAACCATATTCTTCCGCTCCCAACAAAGCCGCGATCGCGACGTCGCGGCCCGTGCGCATTTGCCCATCGGTTTGTATGCGGACTCTCGAACGCAGATTATTAAGCATGAGCGTCTGGTGCGTCTCGGAAAGGCCCAGTTCCCACGGAAGCCCGGCGTATCTTATCGAGCTCTGCGGAGAGGCACCTGTCCCTCCGTCTCCTCCGGAGATGAGGATCGTATCGGCTCGGCCTTTTGCAACACCCGCCGCGACTGTTCCAACTCCTATCTCCGACACAAGTTTCACGCTTATACGCGCTTTAGGGTTGGCGTTTTTCAAATCAAATATAAGCTGCGCGAGATCTTCGATGGAATATATGTCGTGATGCGGCGGCGGCGATATTAAAGTAACTCCGGGGGTCGTATATCTGGTTCGCGCTATCACTTCGTTGACTTTGTGCCCAGGCAATTGGCCGCCCTCGCCCGGCTTCGCCCCCTGCGCGATCTTTATCTGTATCTCATCCGCGTTAACAAGGTAATTTATGGTAACCCCGAATCTTCCGGAGGCAACCTGCTTTATCGCGCTTCTCCTTGAGTCCCCGTTAGGCAGAGTTATAAACCTATTCGGATCCTCGCCGCCCTCGCCGGTATTAGACTTGCCGCCTATCCTGTTCATGGCGATAGCGATTGTCTCGTGCGCGAGCCTCGAGATTGAACCGAAACTCATGGCCCCCGTGGCGAAACGTTTCATAATATCCGCGATGCCCTCGACCTCATCGATAGAAACCGGTTCTACTTTTTTGAACTTCAACAGGCTCCTTAGGGTCGTCGGATTGTCCGACTGGTTGTTTATCATTCCGGCAAATTCCTTATATCTGCCGCAGTCGTTGCCGCGCGCGGCATCCTGTAAAGCCGCTATGCTTTCGGGATTCCAAAGATGAAATTCTCCGTCTCTTTTCCACTGGTAGATTCCGCCGCTCGTTAAATAGGGCTTCTCGATGTCTCTCTGAAAATAAGCCTCTTTATGCCTGGCTGTGGCCTCATCCGCTATTTCTTTAAGGCCGGCCCCGCCGATTCGGGATACTGTGCCGGTAAAATATTTTTCTATAAACTCCCGGCTTAAACCCAGCGCCTCAAATATCTGCGCGCCGCGGTAACTTCTAAGAGTGGATATTCCCATCTTTGACAGTATTTTTAAGATGCCGTCGGTTAACGCCTTGTTATAGTTTTTCAGCGCGTTTTTAAGATCCGGACGAATCTCGTTTTCTTTTATAAGATATTCGATTGTTTCATAGGCAAGATACGGATTTACGCAATCCGCGCCGTAACCAAAAAGTAAAGCAAAATGATGCACTTCCCTGGGCTCCGCGCTTTCAACTATTATCGCGACCTGTGAACGTATGGTCTTTTTCACAAGATAATGATGAACGGCGCTTGCGGCCAACAGCGACGGCAGGGCGATATTATCTTTATCAACGCCGCGGTCGCTCAATATTATAAAAGAGTACCCCTTCTCAATGGCGTACTCCGCCTCGAAACAGATCCTCTCCAACGCGCGCAGGAAACCCTCTTCGCCGCTACCCGCGTCAAAAAAAGTGTATATCGTCTTCGCTTTAAAACCGTTTATCCTGATATCGCATAAGTTCTGGAGCTCTTCATCCGTAAGAATAGGATTTCTTACCCTTAGTTTATGGCTATGCCCGGGGGTCTCCTCTAAAATATTCTTTTCGGGGCCTATAAAACTCTCCAGGCTCATAACGAGTTTTTCCCTTATGGAATCTATGGGCGGATTGGTCACCTGCGCAAACAGTTGTTTGAAATAACTATACAGAAGCTGGGGTTTCTTAGACAAAAACGCGTGAGGGGTATCGTTACCCATAGAGCCTATGGGTTCTTTACCTTCTTCCGCCATAGGTTTTATGATCGTCTTAAGGTCTTCCCGCGAGTAACCAAAGGCCTTGAGTTGAGATATTATATCCTCGGATCTTTGGCTCTTCACGCCGCCGCCGGTAAGCTTACCGAGATCTATCATACTCTCGGCATTCCACTTTCCATACGGACGGCTACCGGACACGTTTTTCTTTATCTCAGAATCATGCACTATGCGTCCTAATTCGGTATCGATAAAAAAGATCTTGCCCGGCTCAAGCCTGCCGGAAATCTTAATATCCGCCGGGTCTATATCGAGAACCCCAACCTCAGACGCCATCACCACAAAGTTGTTTCTTGTCACAATGTAACGGGCAGGCCGAAGGCCGTTTCTGTCCAGTACCGCTCCGATACGTCTTCCGTCCGTGAAGGCTATCGCGGCCGGGCCATCCCATGGTTCCATGAAACAGGCGTGATATTCATAAAAATCCTTAAGCTCCTTGTTCATAAAGTCATTATGCTCCCAGGCTTCCGGAATAAGCATCATCATGGCGTGCTCAAGAGACCTGCCCGCTAACACTAAAAGCTCAAAGAAGTTATCGATTGTGGCCGAATCGCTTCCTCCTTCGACAATAACCGGTTTCAGTTTCTCTATATCCGCGCCAAAAAGTTCGCTTGCAAGCAACCGTTCGCGCGCGCTTACCCAATTCACGTTGCCGCGTAAGGTATTTATCTCGCCGTTATGGGCTAAAAATCTAAAAGGTTGGGCCAGGTCCCAAGTGGGAAAAGTGTTGGTGCTGTAACGCGAATGCACTAAACATAAAGCGCTCGATATGCTTTCGTCCTTAAGATCGAGGAAGAAATTCTCCAGTTGATCGGGCATAAGCAGTCCTTTGTAAGAAAATGTGCGGGCAGAGATATTGGTTATATAAAACGATTTCTTTTGTTTTAAACCAGACGCGCGGACAGCGCTCTCTACCTGTTTTCTGATAACATAAAGTTTTCTTTCAAAACTCAATTCATCGTTAAGGTCTTTGTTCCTTCCGATAAAAATCTGTTCAAAAACAGGCTCGGTGCTTTTAGCGCCTTCGCCGATACCGGAATCATCTATCGGAACGACGCGCCATCCCAGCGTCTTCTGGCCATGTTCGTTTACAACCTTCTCGAACACTTCTTTGCAAAAGGCGCGCTCTTTGCTGTCTTGGGGCAGAAATATTAGGCCCGTACCGTATGATCCCGGCCGTGGCAGATCAATTCCGCTGTCCGCGGCCTTTCTCTTTAAAAACTCGTGCGGGGTCTGAATCAAGATCCCCGCGCCGTCGCCAGTTTTAGGATCCGCACCGACTGCTCCGCGGTGGGCCAAACGATTCAAGACATTGATTCCCTGTTTTACAATAAGATTGGATTTCTCGCCGCTAATATTACAGACAAATCCCACCCCGCAGGAATCGTGTTCGAATCCCGGATCGTAAAGCCCTCGTTTTGGCGGGAAATGATAATATTTCATTAAATCTTCCATTTCTCCGGCCTAATACCGAATTTACTGATTTTCGCCTTCAAGGTATTGCGATGAATGCCCAAGATTTTCGCCGCCTTCAGCTGATTGCCGAAAGTCCTTTCAAGGGCCTTTTCAATTAGCGGCCTCTCAACAGCCTCAACAACAGTCTTATATATAACGCTCCTCTCGGCGCTTGCAAACATGTTATCCAGTTCCGTAAACGATACCTCTAAGCGGCTTTTGCTTTTAGCACTGTCTTTCACGCTTTTATGCCTGAATTTTGTGCACCCAGTTATAAAAAATTATTTTCCCGCGTTAAAAACTGCAGGCTTCTCTCTTTTATGTCTCGAGTTCCCAATCATTAATTTGGTCTTTTCTAATATCCCTCTTTTAACCTTATGCTCTCTTTTCTCTTCAATCGCCTTCAGGCACCTATCAAGGTCTTTGTAGCGTATTCCGATTTCGCCTTCGTCGGTCTGGCCATCCCAAAGCCCCGCCGTAGGAGGCCTTTTTATTATTTCCTTGGGTATTCCCAACTCTTCTGCTAATTTTCTTACCTCTGTCTTAAACAATCCTCCCAAAGGCAGAATGTCGCAGCCCCCATCCCCGTGTTTTGTAAAATAACCGATCATGAGCTCGCTTTTATTTCCGGTGCCGGCGACCAAATAATTCAACGAATTCGCGAAATAATATAAAACCAGCATCCTCAGCCTGGGTTTCAAGTTGGCCCTCGCGAGGTCGTTCGCCTCAGGATATAGACCGCTTAATTTATTAAACGTGCCGGTCAAGTCCACCTTTCTAAGTTTTATATTGAATCTCGCCGCAAATTTCCTTGCCAGCTCCTCGTCTCTGCCGGAACTTTTGCAGGGAAGGATTAAGCCGAGGACATTATCCCTCAACGTTAACTTCGACAATGCCGCCACTACCGAAGAATCAATCCCTCCGCTTAATCCTACGACAACACCTTTCTTGCCGGCGCCCCTAACCTGTCTTTTTATCCAGCCTCCGATATCCTGCGATAAACTCATAAAATAGAAAGATATTTCTCGAGCTCATATTGCGGGACCTGAATCCTGTAGTTATCCCACTCCTTCTTCTTCAGCTCAACGAATCTCGGAAATATATGATTTCCGAGTATCCTTCTTACAAGCTCGCTGTCTTCGGCTATCGAAATCGCGTGCCCCAGGCTGTCCGGAAGCGTTTCGATGCCTTTTTGTTTCCTTTCCGCATCGGTTAAATGATACAGGTTCGTATCCATGGGCTTAGGCGCCTTATACTTCTTCTCTATGCCATCTAATCCGGCATGAAGCATGGCTGCAAAGGTGAGATACGGATTGCACGCCGGATCACACGCCCTGAATTCGCATCTCGTCGCCTTTTCTTTGCCGGGATAATAAAGCGGCACCCTGACAAGCGCACTCCTATTCCGGCGGCTCCACGCCACATATACCGGCGCTTCGTAGCCGGGCACTAACCTTTTGTACGAGTTTGTTGTCTGCGCGAATATAGCGCATATCTCTCGCGCGTGCTTTAGAAGACCCGCTATATAGCTGTGCGCGACGTCCGAGAGATAGTCTTCGCTCTTCGCGTCATAGAAAGCATTTTTGCTTCCTTTAAACAGCGATTGATGCGTATGCATGCCCGAGCCGTTTTCGCCGAAAATAGGCTTCGGCATAAATGTGGCGTACACGCCGAATTTGTTCGCGATCTCTTTTACAACTACCCTGTAGGTTATCACGCTGTCTGCCATCTCTAACGCGTCTTTGTAGCGCATGTCGACTTCATGCTGGGATGGGGCTACCTCGTGATGGGAATATTCAACGTCTATACCCATCTTTTCAAGGGCTAACACGGTTTCTCTTCTCAGGTCGCTCGCGACGTCAAGCGTCGTAAGGTCGAAATATCCTCCCTTATCCAGTATCTCCGTGGCTGAATCTCCCTTGAAATAGAAATACTCCAACTCGGGCCCTAAATAAAAATGGTCAAATCCCATTTTGCTCGCCCTTTGGAGCGCCTTCTTAAGCACATAGCGCGGGTCGCCTTCATACTGCGTCTTGTCGGGATTCAATACATCGCATATCATCCTTGCGACCGCCTTCTCGGACGGCCTCCATGGGAGTATCGCAAACGTATCCGGATCGGGCATCGCAATCATATCGGATTCCTCTATGTCCTGATATCCGGTGATAGAAGAACCGTCAAACCCCATGCCGTTTTCCAAAGCCCCTTCCAGTTCCTTGTCCGTAATCGCGAAGCTCTTAACCTGACCTAATATGTCAGTAAACCATAGGCGTATGAATTTTACGTCATTCTCCTTCGCTAATTTTAAAATATCCTGTTTTGTCCTTTTCGCCATTTCACTCCTCCTTTTTTGCTTGTGTTCTGTTGAACTGCCGACTCCTTCGGCTGTTCGGGGTTAAAACAGACCTAATTGCCCCATTAAAGATAAAAAGGGTGTTTTAGCCATCTAAGGCCTTAAAACACCCTTGTTTTAATATGCCCTTGCACAAACGCTGTGCTTTTATGCTTAGACTTCCAGATTCACTTAAGATAAGTAAAAAAAACAGCATTTTGGTAACCTGTTTTTTAATAATTAAAGTCCCTGTTTCTCCGGAACATAATCCAATTTCATATTTTAAACTTGTCCATATTTATATTAAGCTTCTTAATCTTCGCCCTCAGTGTATTTCTGTTAAGCCCCAGAATTCTTGCCGCCGTAATCTGATTTCCCCAGGTACGCTCAAGTGTCTTTTCAATAAGCAACCGCTCCAAACTCCATATAGCAAGATGATAGAGCTCGCCGTCTTTCAAGGTCAAGAAATATTCCTGCATTTTGTTGACATCAAACATATCTTTCTCCATAACCCCGGCTCCTCTTAACATAAGCGGTTGCCTTTTTCTCGTTCCCATTGAGACCTCTGACTGTCGCATTTATCTGCCCCGCGGCTGTTCTCATTAATGACTTCATCCGATACCACTACCCCCCCGCCCATTTTTCACGCATCCTTGTTCAAAAAAAATCCAAAGTTTTACACCTGCTGATTTGCAGTGAAATGGCATCTCCCGCTCCGTTTCGCTTCCGAGGCTTTTATCATCTTGGCGAAGTTCAGAAAAATCCTATCCGCCCTATCGTTAAACTCCCTCTCAATTTTATAATAATTGAGCAACATAGACTTTCCGCTAAGTTCCAAAAACGGATCGTCATTCTCGAAATACTTTTTCGTCCAATCTTCAATCATTGAATCATCGACTTCAATATGAAACTGCAGGCCGTAAGCGTTCTCGCCAAAGCTGAAGGCCTGATTCCTGCAGGAAGCCGAAAAAGCAATGAGCTGACCCTTGTCGGGAATGTCAAAAGTATCCTGGTGCCATTGGAAAACATCAAATTCCCTCGGCAAAGCGTCAAACAAGGGGTCTACCATTCCATGCCCCGTAAGTGATGCTTTATACCAGCCGATTTCTTGCTCTTTGGCTCGTCTTACTTCAGCGCCGCACGCCTTGGCTATAAGTTGAGACCCGAGACAGATTCCAAGGAGGGGAATTTGATTTCTTATCGCCTTCTTTATGAAAACATCCTCGGCCTTAAGAAAAGGGAAGCTGTCCTCCTCATAAACATTCATGGGGCCGCCTAGAATTATCACGGCATCAATTCGAGACATATCTTCAGGCAGCCTTCCGCCGCTGTCCAAATTGATAGTCTCAATGCGCCAACTGGTATTTTCAAAGAACCGTCCTATTTTTCCCGGTCCCTCTATAGTAACATGTTTGATAATTAATATCATGCGTTTCACAAATAATCAGATAAGACGGGGGCAACGAACAGAGCAATAACAAAAAGGACGATTTTGGTAAATCTGCGTTCA
Source organism: Candidatus Omnitrophota bacterium (assembly GCA_028711765.1). GTDB lineage: Bacteria > Omnitrophota > Omnitrophia > Omnitrophales > JAQTRP01 > JAQTRP01. The sequence goes on from JAQTRP010000003.1 coordinate 25,610, forward strand.
ATCCACATCTCAATTACATTCTCGGCAAACACATCGCCTTTTGTAGGTAAGTAAAAAATCGGGGGCTTTGGTAACCTAATTTTTAAACTCTCTTTTAGCCGATCGCCTCATTGCCTCTTTCGCCGGTCCTTATTCTTACACACTGATTAAGGTCTATTACAAATATCTTGCCGTCGCCGATTTTGCCTGTTTTGGCTCCTTTCACGATTGCTGAAATCGTAGGTTCGACAAAGGCTTCGTTGACCGCAATCTCGAGCCGAACTTTCTTGAGCAAATTTCCTGTTTCCTTTCTCCCACGGTATACTTCTGTAGCCCCCTTTTGCCTTCCGCAACCAAGCACGTTGCTCACCGTTTTTAAATAAATCTCCTTTTTATCAAGCTCCTGCAGAACGTCCTCAAGCTTGTGCGGTTGAATTATTGCTACGATAAGTTTCATACCACCCTCCGTCGTTTACCGCATGCTGGAGCATGCGGTATCTTCCATTGCCCACACGCCTGCCCGCCAAAGCCATGCCTGCCACGAGACAAGTTTAGCGTAGGCGGGGAAGTGTGGGGTATTTCACTCTTAGTCCAATAACGTGTACGCGCTTTCTTCATGCTGCGTAATATCAAGGCCCACTACTTCTTCTTCATCTTTGACCCTGAGACCCATTATCAAGTCCAGCACCTTCAGTAAAATAAAGGTAACGATAATCGAATAAGCTATCGTGGCCGCTACACCTAATGCCTGCGTCCCCAACTGAGCCGGGTTTCCGAAGAAAAGACCGTTCGCCCCGGCCGGATTTATTATCTTCTGGGCAAATAGCCCCGTTGCCAAAGCACCGACGGTTCCTCCGACACCATGCACACCAAAGGCATCCAGGCTGTCATCGTACGCAAGTTTCAGCTTTATAACCGCAACGGCCGTGTAGCAAACCACAGCCACAATAATGCCTATAAATATCGCGGATATGGGCGAAACAAATCCTGCGGCGGGCGTTATTGCCACAAGACCGGCAACTGCACCGGTCGCGCCGCCGAGAATCGTCGGTTTTCCGACAGCTTTCCACTCAACGAACATCCACGTAAGCGCGGCGCTTGCGGCCGCGGTATTGGTTGCAATGAAAGCCGACACGGCAAGTTCATTCGCCCCAAGCGCGCTGCCGGCGTTAAATCCAAACCACCCAAACCACAAAAGCGACGCTCCCAATATAGTTAAAGGAAGATTATGGGGCGGCATCGGTTCTCTTCCGTAACCGCGTCTCTTGCCAAGCACCAGCGCGCATACCAAAGCGGCGATACCCGAAGATATGTGAACCACCGTCCCTCCCGCGAAATCAAGCGCACCTTCAGCCCTAAGCCAGCCGCCGGCACCCCAAACCCAGTGGCAGACAGGATCATAGACGAGAGTCGCCCAAAGGAGCGTAAAAACAACATAGGTCGAGAATTTCATTCTTTCCGCGAAGGCACCGGTTATCAAAGCGGGCGTAATAACCGCAAACATCATCTGATAGACGGCAAAAAGCAGGTGCGGAATCGTAGCCGCGTAATCGGGATTAGGAGCCATCCCGACGCCGTTTAATCCAAACCACGCGAGACTCCCTATAAGGTGGCCGACATCGGGACCAAAAGACAGGCTGTATCCCCACAGAACCCATTGGATACTCAAAAGGCACAACATAAAGAAAGACTGCATCATTGTAGCAAGAACATTCTTTCTTCGCACAAGCCCTCCGTAAAAGAACGCGAGCCCCGGAGCCGTCATTAACATAACGAGCGCCGTCGACATCAGAACCCACGCCGTATCGCCTGAATTAATCATTTTGGTCGCTCCTTTCAACTACAATGTAGGGATGGGACATGTCTCATTCCTACATAATTAAAAATTTATGCTATAACTGAATCCACCGTATAATTCATCGTGAGTTATGACATCCTCACTGCCTTCGGGATATGTACGGTGTAACCTTTTCGAATATGACAGAAAAGGTCTGATTGCCATATGCTTGCCGATTGGGAAAGGAATCGATCCGCCAAAATCCAACGTCTGTAAAGCTGACCCAGAGATCCACTGGTTTTTGTTGTACCCTAGCTTTGCGTAAGCGCATACCTTGACTATATTAAAGTCAAGTTCCTCGCAGATACCCCACTCGTACCAGATACCGCGGCCCGCATCGATATCGTTAATTATTGACACATAAGGATGCAAGGGCCAGTTATACCTTATTGTCCAATAAACTTCCTTGGTGTCGGTATGATATGGCGGGAAATAATAATAAATGTAGCCGGTACTGAAATTAATATCGATCGCCTTCTTTATAAGATACGGCATCTTCTCTTGCTCGACACCCAAGAGCCCGGCTGCTTTAAGAATATCGAGATTATAATCGAATACAAAATCATACTCGGAATTGTCCTTTCCGTTTCCACCCTTGTAATCGTTGGTGATATTGACCCAATAAGTAAAACTGGGATTGCCGAGAGGGCCGAAATCGTGGCCTGACTTAACGTAGGGTTGCCAAGAAACATTATTGCCTAAGTCCTGGCCTCTCCATATGTACTTATTCGCCAGCGTAAACCCAAGCTCGAAATAAAGGGGCGAGACTTTGCCGAATTTATCAAGGGTTGTATCCCAATAGGGAATTTCAGGAATACCGAGTTTAATATTTCCCGTGCATTTGCCCATTGTCTTGCCTACGCAGTTGTAACATGCGCTGTCCACTATTTCAGGATCGAGAAACCTTGGTTTGACAGACTTTGCCTCATCAGCCATAAGCTTTCCCGGAAAACTTAATAGTGACAAAACCAGCAGTCCTGTTAAACTCCACCTCGGCATTTTCCTCATCCTTTCCCTAAAAAACAAAAAAAGGCGTCTCCCCCAGAATACCAAAACCAAACCGGGGAGAACGCCCTTGTTCAAATAAGACAAGTAAAAAATCTATGCTTTTGGTAACCTCTTTTTACGCCATTTCTTTATTATCTCCTTCTTGTGCTTTAGGACCATGACATGCGAAATCCCCAGTTGGCTTGCGGCTTCGCGGACCGTATACCCTTTTAACAGACAAGAAAGCACCGATCTTTCTTTGTCGGTTAGGCCCATGGTTTTTATTTCATCAATGGTGATCCTGTTTGCCATGCTCAAACCAGAATCCCCCTTCTTGTCTTCTAAGACATCGCCTAACGTCGGCCCTTCGGGAGTTATGAGTTCATCAAGACTCGAGAGTATTACCCTCGGCCTTCCTTTTCTTAAGAAATTCTGTATATGGAACTCGCATCCTTTGATCACATAGGATTCGTTTATACCTATCGGAAGGCCATGCCCATAATGCTGCCACAGATAGAGGCACATCTCCTGATAAAGGTCCTCCTCGTCATAGAGGCTCGTGAGCAAGTGCTTCCGTGCAATGTATTTAAGCGCCGGCGTTACCTTTTGGAGCAATATTCTAAAATCCATATCTCACCGCCGTTTTCCTTTATGCACCTAGTACCGCATCCAAGCGGTACCAGGTACATAAAGGCCGTCCTAAAATAAAAAGGGCGTTCGTCCGCCATTACCCCTCGGCGTAGAACGTCCTTGTCCTTAAATAAAAAAGGCGTTCTTTCGAACGCCTCGCTGTTCCTTTTCCTAAGCGCTGCTTTGCACTCATTGATAAGTATACCACAAAAAAACTATTCGTCAATAAAGCACGGGGCACAAAATTTACGGAAAAATGCGGTCGGTCTCGTGCGGTTACTTTTTATCGGCGGGCGGGATTATGCCGTCTTTTACCATCCGGTCGACAAGTACATTAATCAAGTCATTAAGAACCGTGGCGGGCGCGGCCTCGTCAACCCATGTATTGGAAAGCGCCGACCATATAAGTTCTTCGGTCTTCATATCGTAGATATTCGTCTCAAGCTTGGCGACTTCTTCCCTCTTGGTATAACCCGGGCTTACCATATAAGGATAGGCCATCCCGTAATAGCCGCCCCACCTGTAATAAGCGCCTGTGGGGACATAGTCGTAAGCCGGCGGATAATAGGTCTCCACAGTCTTTTTATCAATGAGACGCGTCGCCAACACCGCGTCCACACCCATATCCCCTATCTTTACTTTAGCAGCTCTGGTATCCTTTAGCTCCTCAAGTGATATAACCTCGTAGCTTTTGACAACTTCTATGCCGTGTTCGGCGAGTCGCTTCGCGAATTCATCCTCAAAAATGCGCTGCCTGGCAGGTTCCTTCGCGATGCCGACTACCATTATTTTCCTGATTGAAAGAGGCGCGAAATTTTTGTTATTCCAGACCTGGGTTATCGACGTCGTAACGCACGAAGTAAGCGCAAATACTATAACCGTTAAAACCGCGATTGAGATTCTTTTTGTATTCATAGTTCCCCTTCCTTTTTTAGCGTAATCACTCGCCGCACGAGAAGTGCCGGGCGGCCTCGACGGCGCGCTTCCAGTCCCCGAGCAACCTCCGGCGTTTTTCGCGCCCCATACGCGGGGAGAATTTCGCGCGCATCCGCCAGTTATCCCGTATCTCTTCCTTGTTTTTCCAATAACCGCACTGGAGACCCGCCAGATACGCCGCGCCAAGCGCTGTTGTCTCGGGGATCGCGGAACAGATAACCGGTATGCCCAAAATATCCGCCTGAAACTGCATCAGAAACCTGTTAACGGTCGCCCCGCCGTCAACCTTAAGAGTTTTCACCTTATGCCCTACGTCTTCCTCCACAGCCGCGATTAAATCCCTCGACTGAAACGCGACGCTCTCTAAGGCGGCGCGTACGATGTGCGCCGACGACGAACCGCGCGTGAGTCCTACAATCGTTCCCCGCACGCTAGAATCCCAATAGGGCGCCCCCAACCCGACAAAAGCGGGAACGAAATAGACACCGCCCGTATCCGGCACCGAGAGCGCGAGGCTCTCGGAATCGCCGGCTATCTTCAGCATTTTCTGCTGATCCCTCAGCCATTTCACCACGGCGCCGCCGATAAAGACGGAACCCTCAAGGGCGTATTCGATGCCGTCTCCGAGATCCCACGCAATGGTCGTCAGAAGCCTGTGCTTTGAGAGGACGAATTTCTTTCCGATATTTACCAGCGCGAAACATCCCGTGCCGTAAGTGTTCTTGGCGCTCCCCACGCTGAAACAAGCCTGCCCGAAAAGAGAGGCCTGCTGGTCGCCCGCGACGCCGCCGACAGCGATATCCTTCCCGAATATTTCGCTTTTCGTCATACCGAAAAAACCACACGACGGCCTTACGGCCGGCAGGATTTCTTCCGGAATTCCGAAGATATCAAGCAGTTCCTTATCCCACGCCCCTTTTCTGATATTCAATAACAATGTTCGCGATGCGTTGGTGACGTCGGTCAGGTGCTCACCCGTCAGGTTATATAAAAGCCACGAATCTACTGTGCCGAAACAAATCTCTCCCCTCTCTGCCCTTTTGCGCAGGCCCCGCACATTGTCCAAGAGCCACTTTACCTTGGTGCCCGAAAAATACGCGTCCAGCAAAAGCCCCGTTTTCCTGCGGATGATTTCGCCGTAACCCTTTTTCTCAAGCTTCCTGCATATATCCGCTGTCCGCCGGCATTGCCAGACAATCGCGTTATATACCGGCCTGCCTGTCCTTCTCTCCCACAGGATTGTCGTCTCCCGCTGGTTCGTAATGCCGACAGAGGCGATCTCTTCCGGCCTTACCGACGCCTTTCTCATGGCCGCAACGGCCACATCCTTTTGCGTCTTCCATATTTCAAGAGGATTGTGTTCGACCCAGCCGGGTTTTGGGAATATCTGCGTAAATTCTTTTTGGCAGTTGGAAATAACTTTCCCTTTTTTGTCGAACACAATAGCGCGCGAACTCGTCGTCCCCTGATCGAGCGCCAATATATATTTTTTCATGCGCGTTTTCCCTACTTTTGCTTTTCGCCTTTATGCAACCTTTGTTAGTTTTTATGTACCTGGTACCGGATTAATTGGTTCGGTACCAGGTACATAAAAACTGCTTAATGTTTGAAACGGTTTATTATAATTCATTCAAGCCGAAGTTTGTATATCTTTCGTAAAGTAACCGATCGTGTACCTGGTACCGTATCCAAGCAGTACCAGGTACACGATCGCAATCTTACACAACACAAACAGCCATGCAGGGCTTCTTTGAAGCAGCTCTCGCAGAGCTTCGGAGCTTGGTTTCCTCCGCCAATAATTGTGGCGGAGGAGTCCGAAGCTCGAGAGGCAGCCACTCGTCGGCCGCTGGAGCCGACGAAGCCTGCCTCGCCGGCAGGCAGGTGGCGGTGCTGAAAAGAAGCCCTGCGTGGCCACCATTCAAATGCTTGACTCACGCTTTTTTTCGTTTAGAATTGAGCAAAGAAGCTTTGCCACAAAAGCAGGCCGTATGAATAATGAATATGATGTCTTGATTATCGGGGGCGGCGTCATCGGCGCGGCCGTCGCCCGGGAATTGTCGCACTACAAAATACGGATCGCCCTCCTCGAAAAAGAATTTGACGTCTCGTTCGGCACCAGCAAATCCAACTCAGGCATCGTCCACGCCGGTTTCCATTCCATGCCGGGCACGCTCCAGGCAGAGCTCTGCGTAGAAGGCAACCGGGCGTTCGACCGACTGTCAGAAGAACTGGAATTTCCCTTCGAGCGCCGAGGCTCGCTAATGGCCGCCTTCTCGGAAGAAGAGATACAAATTCTTCATATGTACTACGAGCGCGGCAGGAAAAATAACGTGCCGTACATGGAGTTCCTCAGCCAGGACAAAACTCTGGAAATGGAGCCGAATCTCAATCCGGATGTCCTCGGCTCGCTTTTCGCCCCAAGTACTGGAATTGTATGCCCCTATGAATTCTGCTACGCGCTCGTCGAGGACGCCCTGCAGAACGGCCTCGATCTTTTCACGCAGGAAAAAGTCGTTGGAGTCAGACGCGGCAGTGCGCGTTCAGTCGAGGTCGAGACGGAAAAAGGGTTAAGGCTTTCGGGATGGTTTGTCATAAACGCCGCCGGCTTATACGCCGATGAGGTCGCCAAGGCGGCGGGCGTCGGCGACTTCGAGATCACCCCGCGCAAGGGCGAGGAATACCTTCTGGATCGGCGGGTTAGCAATCTCGTGAGACGGGTCATCTACCCCGTCCCCACACCGACATCAAAAGGCCTCCTTGTTATCCCCACCGTCGACGGGCCGGTCATGGTCGGGCCTTCCGCCGTCGACGTGGAAAGCAAGACCGACCTCGGCACAACGTCTCAGGGCCTCAAAATGATTTTTGAACACGCGCAGAAAATGGTGCCGTCCATACGGACGTCCGACATCATCACCTCTTTCGCCGGCCTCAGGCCGGTCGCGACCGGCGATGATTTCATTATCGGGCCTACAAAGATGAAAGGGTTCATAAACGCCGCGGGCATACAATCCCCCGGCCTGACGTCGGCGCCCGCCATAGCGGAAACGATACGGGGCATACTTCTCAAAGAGGGGCTGAAGCTCGAAATAAAACCGGATTTCATCGCGCGCCGTAGAGGAATACTCCATATACGAAAGGCCGTCGAAGACAGGGATTTCGATAAAGTCGAAGACGCGATACACATAGACTCCGGTTACGCGAAACTCGTCTGCAGGTGCGAGAACGTCACGGAGGCAGAGATAAGTGAGGCCGTCAAAAGAGGCCATACCTCGATGGACGCCATAAAATTTATGACACGCGCCGGCACGGGGCGCTGTCAGGGCGGTTTCTGCTCCTCGCGGGTGATGAAGATTATAGAAAAAGAAACCGGCACACCCTTGGAAAAGATCTCGAAGAAAGGGCCGGGGTCGGAGATCCTCCTTTTGCCGTTTGCCAAGGGGAAACAGGACTGAAGAGGAAACGGGGTTTTGAAATGAAACTAAACTTTGACGCGCTGATAATCGGAGCGGGGCCCGCGGGCCTCGGTGCCGCGCTGTCGCTTAAGGAAAACGGCATCGACGATATCCTCATCGTGGACAGGGAAGATTCGCCCGGCGGCATCCTCCTGCAATGTATTCATAATGGCTTCGGCCTTCATCGCTTCAAAGAAGAGCTCACGGGCCCCGAATACGCCGAGCGGGATATAAATCTTGTCCGGGAAAGAAATATAGATATCCTTCTGAATACTTGCGCCCTCGATATTATAAGCGAAGAAAACCATAAAACCGTCGTCCTCCTATCGGAGGACAAAGGGCTCCTCAGGGCTAAGGCAAAAGTCGTTATCCTTGCCATGGGATGCCGTGAAAGAAATCGCGGCAATATCGCGATCCCCGGTGCCCGGCCGGCCGGAATCCTGACCGCCGGTTTCGCGCAGAAAATGATGAATATGCTTGGCCACCCACCCGGCAATGAAATCGTCATTCTCGGCTCCGGCGACATCGGTCTCATTATGGCGCGGCGGCTTAGTTGGGAAGGCGCGCGCGTCAAGGCCGTTATAGAGGCACAAGCGTATCCGGGAGGGCTTAATCGCAACATAGTCCAGTGCCTGCATGATTTTGATATCCCTCTTTACCTTTCCCATACGATATCGAATATTTTGGGGGCGAAGCGCATCGAATCGGTGGAGGTAGCGCCCCTTGACCACGGCGTCCCCGCGAAACCGGAAGGCCGCTTCAGTCTTGCATGCGACACACTGCTCCTTTCCGTCGGGTTGATACCGGAAAATGAACTGTCCCTTAAAGCCGGCGTCATTCTCGATCCGGCAACCCGCGGGGCGGTCGTCGACGCGAATTTGATGACATCCGTCGAGGGCATTTTCGCCTGCGGCAACGTCCTGCAGGTGCACGACCTGGCAGACAACGTCTCTGAGGAAGCCGCCTGCTGCGGAAAATCCGCCGCCCGCTACCTCGTGGGTGAAAGGGTAAAAAAACGCGAGATACCGCTCAAGACCGGTAACCTCGTCAGGTACGTTCTCCCCGCGTGCGCCGAAGTGGGAAAAGAAGTAATCGTATCGTTCAGGCCCATATCCCCCGCCCAAAACGTTACCCTCGTCATTAAAACGGACACGGAAGAGCTTTTACGCAAGAAAGAGAGAAAGATTTTTCCGAGTATCATGCACCGGATTAATTTAAAACAGATACCCGAGAACGCGGCGTATCTGGAGGTATCGTTCGTGAGTGAGGAAAAATGAAAAAGGAGCTCATCTGTATAAACTGCCCTATGGGCTGCTCGCTTGAGGTAACGTACGACGCCGAGAAGATCATCGAGGTCAAGGGAAACGACTGCGCGCGCGGCAAAGACTATGCGGCAAAAGAGATATTTCATCCGGAAAGAATCGTGACGACGACTGTCTGCGTTAAAGGCGCGCCCATCGTTGTGCTACCTGTAAAAACTGAAAAATCGGTCCCAAAAGGCCTCGCCTTCAAAATCGTCCAGGCGGCGTCAAAAATAACCGTCAACGCCCCCGTCAAGGCAGGCGATGTCATAATCCGTAACGTCCTCGGAACTGGAGTTAACCTGATTGCCTCAAGAACCGTAGAAAGGGACTGACCATGCACAATTTTATGGGAGAACTTTTCGGCACGATGATACTCGTACTGCTCGGCGATGGGGTGGTCGCCAATGTCCTCTTGAAGAAAAGCAAGGGCGAGAACTCCGGATGGATGGTAATTTCAAGCGGATGGGGTTTCGCCGTGGCCGTCGCAGTCTACGTCGCCGGGTGGGTCAGCGGCGCCCATATTAATCCTGCCGTCACGTTCGGCTTCCTGATTATCGGAAAAATCGGCCTGATGGACGTGCCATATTATCTGGCGGGACAGTTAATAGGCGGCTTTCTCGGGGCGATGATTGTCTGGCTCGCCTACCTCCCCCACTGGAAAATAACGGAAGACCCCGACAAAAAACTGTCCGTTTTTTGCACCATGCCGGCGGTCCGCAATTTCGGGGCGAACCTGCTTACCGAGATTATCGGAACCGCGATGCTACTTGTCGGAGTGCTCGGCATATTTAACGTCCATAATTCCATCGGCAGCGGCGTCGGGCCATATCTGGTGGGAATACTCGTCTTCAGCATCGGCCTCTCTCTCGGAGGGCCGACGGGCTACGCCATCAATCCGGCGCGGGACTTGATGCCGAGGATCGCGCATGCCCTGCTCCCCATACCGGGAAAACGGGATTCCGACTGGTCTTACGCGTGGATACCGGTCGTCGGCCCATTAATAGGCAGCGTCTTCGGCGCGGGCCTCTACCACATCATATTTTAAGATTTTTACTTTACGTACCTGGTACCGCATTCAGTTAATCCGGTACCAGGTACGTAAAGGTGCGCCCACAGGTACTTATGAAACCAGTTCCTGGTGCTTCTTGGATACAGCACAAAGTACGTAAAGGAGATCTTGACTTATAAAACCAGCCCCCAGTACATAAAGGCGATTTCTTAGATTTCGGTTTCGAGAATTTCTTTCTTTCCGCTGTCTATGTTCACCAAAGTAACCCTAACCTTGCAGCCTCTTTCACCAACGTCGGCCGCGAGACCGCTGTCTAACTTAAAAACACATTTAAGGCCGGTCAACTGTCCCGTCGCCGCCAAGCTCATGACCCCAAGTCCCGCCGCCATCCCCACCCTGTCTATTCCCATAGCAATACCGCTATCATATAGTTTGCTCCGCGCGCCTGTATAGCCGAAGAGGGCCGCGCCCGCCCATTTGAGAAAAGTTTCCTTTGTACTATAAAAATAATCGCTTTTGGACGGCCCTATTATCTTGCCGTTAATACTGAGGTTTATCTTTGAAACCTCCCACATGCGAAAATTGCTGCCCCTGCCGGTCCCTATGGCCGCTACTTCAGCATCCATGCCTTCCGTCGTCTTCTCAAAAAGCGCTTTGATAACACAACTGACATCGTCCCCCTTGATATTTTTATACTGCATCTCCTTCCCTATCTCGGCGAAACAACGTGAGACGGAGAAGAGCGCGAAAAAAGCGATAAGAATCGGAATTTTCTTCACGGTGTTTGCTATCGCCTGTTTAACAAACAAAAAAAGGAGGGCTAATACGGCCCTCCTTTTTTATGAAAACTGCCGTTGCTGACTATTCTTCTTGGCTAGCCATGCTCGGCGAGTAAACCACATCGCTCGTCTTATCACTCAAATCAACGACGCTTGTGTCCTGATTCGAGCTTGAGCTCTGATCGGAACTCGAGCTCGAACTTGAGCTTTGATCCGAGCTTGAAGATTTATTCTTATCCAAGTTCAAAACCAGGGGAGCGTAGGCGGTGCCGGCAACCATAACGACCGCGACCACCACGAAAAGAAACGCTATTCCTTTCATTCTAATATCCTCCGTTTTGTATTTAAACGATTGAACGATGTTTACTTGAAAGGTTCTAAATCTTCGCGCGGCCCTAAAACGCCAGCGACTTCAGCATTTTACGGAAATGATAGCCGTACATCGAAAGGCTTATCGCGTGGCCGAAGCTTAGGGGATGGCGGATGAGGCTGCCGATAAATAGCTTCCAGTAGTGAGCCCGATCCTTATCGACTATGCCGAGCAGCCATAGGGAGTTGAAAAAGCCGATTATGTGAACATTTGTAAGCCGCATACTGCGTCTCCGCTTACACTGTCTGAGAAACATCCAGACCCGCTTATAATAGTTATTCGGCGCGTAGATCGTCTTGATGACACGACGGTAACCCTCAAGTAGGGTCTCGCGCTTTAAGATGGGCTGGAAATTGAGCGATCCGTCGGTGTTATCGCCGGAAGATTCCTCTAAAATGCGGCCTTCTTTTACAAGCCTATGATACAATTTAGTATTGGGTATCGCAACAAGAAGTCCGACCATCGCGGTCGCTATACCGCTGCGCTGAATAAACTGGATTTGCTTCTCGAAAATAGACACCGGGTCGCTATCGAAACCGATTATAAAGCCGGCCATGACCTCGATACCGGCGGCCTGAATATTCCGCACCGCCTTTATCATATCGATGCGCTTATTCTGGAACTTGCGGCATTCCTCAAGGCTTTTTTCGTGAGGTGTTTCTATGCCGACAAACACCTTTTCAAAACCGCAGCGCGCCATCATATCGAGCATCTCTTTGTCTTCGGATAAATTGATGGACGCCTCCGTCAAGAAAGCAAACGGGCGCTTCTTCTTGCACATCCAGCGCTCAAGCGCGGGCAGAAGGGCTTTGATCTTCACCTTGTTACCTATAAAGTTATCGTCCACGATAAAAACGGAGCCGCGCCATCCCGCCTTATGCAGAGACTCGAGTTCTCCCATAAATTGCTTCGTTGTCTTACAGCGCGGAACTCTGCCGTTCAGCACCACAATGTCGCAGAACTCGCAATCAAAAGGACAGCCGCGGGAGAACTGCACCGCCATCGAAACATAATGTTTGAAATTTAAAAGATCCCACCTCGGTTGAGGAATGTGCTCTATGGAAGGAAAATCACCCGCCTGATAAACTTTCTTCAGCTGGCCGCCCTCGAGGTCCCTCACAAATTCACCGATTATGGACTCCGCCTCGTCAAGAACAACATGATCCAGCTCCGGGAAATCGTCTTTGGCTATAGAAAAGAGGGGGCCGCCCCCGACCACCTTGACCCCTTTTCCCTTACATCGCCGGATGACCTCTCTTGTCCCTTCCTTCTGGACAACCATAGCACTCACGAACACATAATCCGCCCACTCGATATCTCTATCCCTGAGACGTTCCGCATTCATATCAATGAGGCGTTGTTTCCAAGTGCGCGGCAGCATCGCCGCCACGGTAACTACGCCAAGCGGAGGAAACGCCGCCTTCTTAGAGATAAAGCGCATCACATGCTTAAAACTCCAGAAAGTATCCGGATATTTAGGGTAAACCCAGAGTATGTTCATCTATTCCTCATTTTTCAGCTATAAGCTATAAGTTTTAAGCTTTAAGCTACAAGTTATAAGAAAATTCCCTTAGGGTTCTGCCTCGCTTACAGCTTAAAGCTATTCTTTCACTTCAAACAAATTGCCTGAGAAATCGCGGATAAAAATAAGCTCTTTGCCTTCCTTCGGCAAGCGAGTAAGGCTGATGCCGCTTGCCTCGCAGGTTTTGATTAGTTCCGCGCGGTTTGTAACATTAAGGCAGACGTGGGAATAGGGAACAATTTTCCTTCTGCCCGTTACAAATATTTCAAAGGTGACGCCCCCGCCTGAAAAAACTATGACGGGGACATCATCCGCTATGCCAAAAACCCTTTCGCCAATCTCACGGGAAACAACAAACTCTCTTTCTTTCCTGAGCCCGAGTATTGATGAATAGAAGACTTCGGCTTGGCGCTTCTTGCTTACCTCGAGGGCTATGTGATTAAGCATTAAAATGTGAAAAACATTGTAACACTCATCTTACGAAAGCACAAGGAAATACCGAGCTGTAAGCTATAAGCTTTAAGCTGTAAGTTACAAACCGGGACAGTTTGGATTGTTTTTTGAACTTACAACTTATAGCCATAAGCCTGCCTGCCGGCAGGCAGGCTTATGGCTTGATTTGCTTCTAACACTATGTCGCATATGAATTTACTTGAAATCCGTTCCGGCTTCTTCTAACATGAGATTGGGTACCAGGTACCGGATGCTAGGGTTCGGTACCTGGTACCCGAACGTGGTACCTGGACATACATATGACTGTTACTATTGAATTCTTGGGCGGCGTAGGGAACGTCACCGGCTCGATGCATCTTCTCACCGTTGGCCGCCATCGTGTGCTGATTGACTGCGGCCTCTTCCAGGGCCGACGCGACGAATCCTACGAGGTAAACTCAGAGTTCGCTTTTGAGCCATCGGGTCTGACTGCCTGTATCATTTCACACGCCCACATAGACCACTGCGGAAATTTCCCCACCTTGGTAAGGAAAGGCTTTCGCAATAACGCTTATGTCACGCCCTCCACGCTGGAATTGTGTAACTACATGCTTCCAGACAGCGGCCATATACAAGAAGAAGATGTAAAATACGTCAATAAGATTAACCGCCGGCGCGGCATGCCCGCGCGCTGGCCGCTCTATACACAACACGACGCCGAAAGATCGCTCCACTACCTAAAGAAAATCGAATACCACCGGCCTAAGGAGATAGCGCCCGGTGTTGTGCTGACTTTCTTCGACGCGGGCCACATCCTCGGCTCATCCATTCCCACGATAGACATCACGACGAAAACAGGACCGATAAGGATCGCCTACGCCGTCGACCTCGGCCGCCCCGACCTACCCTACCTGAGAGATCCCCAAACCCCGAAAGACATAGACTACCTTCTAATCGAAAGTACCTATGGCGCGACGCGTCATCCGCCGATAGAAAACATCGAAAAGGAACTCGCTGATGTTGTAAATAGGACTGTGAGACGAAGCGGAAAGATAATAATCCCCTCTTTCGCGCTTGAGCGCACGCAGGAGGTGCTATATTTCCTCGGCCGGCTTCTCAAAAAGAAAAAGATACGCGAGGTACCTGTTTATGTGGACAGCCCTCTCGCCTGCAACGTTACGAGCGTATTCAGGGAGAACTGGCAATACTTCGACGAAGACATGAGAGACGCCTTCCGAAGAGGCGAAGATCCGCTACGCTACAAAAACATAACCTACATAAGAGACGTTGAACAGTCAAAAAGACTGCACGACAAGACCGGTCCCATGATTATCATTTCCGCCTCAGGGATGTGCGAGTCCGGCCGCATACTCCACCACCTTAAGAATAATATTGAGAATCCAAATAATACGATTGTGGTCGTCGGCTTCATGGCAAAAGACACCCTTGGTAGAAAAATCGTGGAGCGTAAGGCAACGGTGAATATTTTCGGAAGACCTTATCAGCTTAAGGCGGAGGTAGTGAGCATCAAGGCATTCAGCGCCCATGCCGATATGGATTTCCTAATAAACTACGCGAAGGAATGCGGAAAACATCTCAAGAAAGTTTTTGTCGTCCACGGTGAAATATCTCAATCCGAAGAGCTCAGGAAAAATCTAAGGGCTGCCAAGATCAAAGCCCTCATCCCGAAGAAAGGGCAAGTGGTGGAGCTAATACACGGAGGACAAACATGAGATTGATTCTCAACGCACGGAAAGTGGAAGACGTTGATAAAGCGGAGGCCGAAATCGCACTCGAAAAAGTAGCGGCTAAGCTGGGCCAGTCTTTTGCCGGATTTTTCGGCGAGGACGCGATATTGAGGGCTCATCTTACGCAGGAAAGCGACTATTTGTACCGGCTAACGCTCGAGGCACACCTGCCTGGCAGGACGGTTGCCGTTCATAGAAGCGGAAAATCCCTGCCAAAATTGATAATCGAAGCGGAACACGCCCTCGTAAAGGAAATGAACAAAGATATAACTTTTATAAGGGGAGAAAGCCTGAAACATCCGCACAAGAGAGAACCTTCGGAATAACACCGGCCTTTACGGCCTACCCTAACCGATCCATAACCCTTCGATGCGTACCCGGAGCCCATCCTTAGTCTTGCCTATCGAGTTTACCAGACCGCAGTGCCTCCACTGAAGCATGCAGTATCTCGGCTGAAAATAGTACCGCCTTCCGATCTGGAGCTCTGTCCGTGTGAACTTTACTAAACCCTCATACGCCGTGGTATTATAGTAACCGATGTTAATGCCTTTCTCGCGCGCCAGCATCGGGCCCACTATGCACCAGATGACGGTGCCGTTGAAATAATCCGGATCCTCCATTATCATCCCGACGTGCGTTACCGGACAGCCGCAGGAAATCCACGCCGGACGACCGTATATAATATCACCTTTCTTAAGGGCGAGCTTCTCCACGTTCGTGGGATTAAACAATATTATGGTCTCCCTCGGCCCCGGTTCTCCCGGAAATTTATCCAGAACAAAATCATAGTCCCGCTCAAGCATATCCTTCCAGGTGATATCCTTCTCCTTAAATTCCGGGCTCATCGGACATGACTTCTTCTCTTCCAGAAAAACGCACCTCGAAAGCTGAGCGGCGTCCTTCTCCGCGACCTCGGCAAACTCTTCGCAGGTCTTAAAGCCGCATGAGCCACAATTTTTCTTGGGCAACTTTTCCATCAATCCCCTAGCGCTCATCTTCACTCTCCCCTGTAAAATATGTCTGATTCCAAAGTCCTCAATACGCCGAAATGCGCTTCCTTGCCGATTTCCTTTTTGCCCACGCAAATAGTACAGGTCCCGACGGGAGGATTGCCCCTGAGCAATAAGGGCTCCTTTGCTTCCTGCATATTCTCGATTCTTCTAACGATGTGTTCTATATTTATGCCGTGCAATGCGTCGGTTTCTATGACAACCACTTTCGGCGCCGCTTCGTTAACGTTGGCGCGGAATACTTCCCTCTCGGCCTGCGAGATGAGATCTATTTTTGTGACAACCGCTATGTCGGCCAGCGTAAGCATCGGCCCGATCTTGCGCGGCAGGTTCATCCCGCTCGTCGCCTCCAGTGTCACTATGCCTAACGAGCTTTCGATATAAGGCGAACATCTCAGGCACAATCCCGCCGTCTCGACAAAAAGCGTGTCGGCCCTCTCTTCTTCCGCAAATTTTATGGCATCTCCGAGTACAACCACATTGCAGTGATCGGGACACAGATCGCCCGAATAAACCTTCTTTGTGGGTATCCCAAATTCCTTCTTAAAGATCTCGTCTTCGTCGGCATATTGAACGTCTATTTTTAAATACGCGACGCGGTAACCCCTTCCTATGAGCTTCTTAATAACCTGTTTTAATACCGTGGTCTTTCCGCTGGTCGGCGGCCCCGCGCATATCACAACTTTCATGTTTTTCTCCTCAAGCTTAGATATATTCCAACGCCTTCAATCTGTCTTCCAAGTGCTCTTCGCTGACACGCTCGCCGTCCCTTATGGAAGTCCTGAAATGCGACAGGATATCGTCTAACTTCTTAATCTCTTCCGCCACCCGTTTTTCTTCCTCGTCGGCCACAATCACCTTTTGCATCGCCCCGTTTTTCATGACTATTCTGAAATCCGAGAAAAGCGCAATTCTCGGATCGTGCGTGACAAAAATAAAAATCTTCTCATAGTGTTTCAGGAGCTCTATGGCCCTTGTGCGATGAATGCCCGCGTTCTCAATTTCATCAAGCAGGATAATCGGGGAGTTTCCTATCACGACGGCATCCGCTATCAAAAGCGCTCTTGTCTGCCCTCCCGAGAGATCGGTCATGGCGCTGCTTAAAATCACAGGCTCTCCCGTCAGCTGGTTCGCGAAGCTTAAAGTCTCTTCCACCACGGCTTTGTTTTTATCCATCCCGCGCACCTTAGCGTGGATATTCAGGAATTTATCAACCGGCAAATCCGACAAAAAGTTGGTGTGTTGGGTAATCAACGCGATGGGATTTTTAGAGGGATCGTTTATAAACTCCCCGTCCACAACGGCTCCGTTAAATAAAATTTTCCTGCAGGACGGGGTATTTTCGTTCGCGGAGAGCTCTATATCGTTGATTAACTCCGTCTTGCCGGAGCCCGTCGGCCCGACAATGCTCACCACGTTTCCCATCTTTAAATTTACTTCGGTTACCGGCTCCTTTGCCCCTGTCCTTCCGCGGCCGCCGATTATCGTTATCTGCTCTACTTTTTTCATAATGAATCTCCTCCGGTATTTTTATCCGAAATTAAAACCCAGTTTGGTGCCTAAAACGTTATACGTATTCCAGATATTCCCCTTGCGCTTTGAGTCAAACATAATATAGAGGTCGAGCCGCACATTTTTAATAATCTTCTTACTTACACCCACCTGTGCCCTGTTTTCGTTAACCTGATGCACGTCGTTGCTGTAGAAAAATTCATCCGCGCCATAAGGCGCGACCTCAAAACCGAAAACTTTAATGACGCGCTCTATGCCAAACTTGTTCCTGAAACGCCAGTAACCGCCCTTATGCTCTACCATCCTGTATTCCATCCTGAATCTGTAAGAAAGCCCGAAATCAAACATCGTGTGCTTCAGGCCGGATTCAAGCGTCATCCGGTTTTCGTTACGCTTCTTGTTGTTCGAGTCCTCCGCTATCATGTAGCGGTAGCAGGGCTTTACGTAAAAGAAACTAAACGGTTTCCACTTAAGCCCGACCTCCGGGAAGAATTGATAAAGCTTGGACATCCCATCCCGCAGGCGGAGATTGGTCGAAGTAGTGAGATCGAACTGTTTATGCAGGGCAAAATCCGCGTCTATCTGATTCCACGACTGCCACGGCTTATCCCCGGCGTAAGAAAAAGTGGCGGTGCCTAAAAAGGCGGCCCCGGCGAATAAAATAGCGGTAAATCTCAGGAATGCTTTGCGCAAAGCGGCTGCTCCTCTTTTGTCCTCTTGCAAACATCCGCGAAACTGATCCCTTCAAGTATCTTCGCGATCGCGTTCCTAACATCCAACATTACGTTATAAAGGCCGCATTTTCTCTCTCTCGGGCAGGTAACGTGCGCCATTTTGCTGACACAGCTCAAGGGGGCAAGCGGGCCGTCGATTATCCTTATCACCTCGGCAAGGGTAATTTCCTGTGGCGGCTTGATCAAACTATAACCGCCGCCTATGCCGCGCTTCGACTGAAGCAGGCCTGCTTTCCTTAAAGAAAGCAGGATTTGTTCCAGAAATTTCTCGGGGAGCTTTTCTTTTTTGGATATATCGTGGATCGGGACGGCACCTTTTCCGTAGTTCATGGAAAGGTGTATCATCGCCCTTAAGGCGTATTCCCCTCTTTTTGAAACCTTCATAATGGTAACTCCCTTGAAAGTCTACTAACTTAGTCTACTTTGTAGGGAATATATCAAAAACTGCGGATATTATCAAGCGCTTTTTTTATCCGCGCCCAAAAAAATTAGGGACACATCCCAATTTCTAAAACAAGGATGTGTCCCTAATTTTTAATAACAAACTATGATTTCGGACCGATTACTCGGAAGAAGCGGTCTTAACGGAAACCGCCTTCAAGGCGCCTGTCGCATCCTGCTCGGCATCAACCAACACTTCATCGCCCGCTTTAAGATCGGTGACGGCCGCGACGCCCAACATTGTGGTTGTTGTATCGACCGTGACATTCGATATCTTCTCTATCTCCGAGGACTTATCGGTTTCGCTGATTGTCAGGGAATTGGTGGTAACGCTCACCACCTTGCCGCGGATTAGCGCCGCAAAGGCCGTGCCCTGAAAAACAACAAACGCGGCTAATAAAATAACCAATACCATCTGAAGCTTCTTCATCCTTACTCACCTCCCTTTAATGAGGCCGCAATTTACGGAATGAAATGACATAAATTGCATGGCCGAATTGATCCGCCGAAGCCAGCTGCGAAGGACTGCTTACATTAGGCGTAGGCGGATACGAGTTAGCCCTTATGTACCTGGTACCGCGTCCAAGCAGTACCAGATACATTATTTGAGAACCGTCCCTGAGGAAATCTCAGAAACTCAGGACGTGACGCGGGGCACGCTTGACGATGACTATACCGGACTCGTCGAGAAAGTACTTCTTCTTATCTTCCTTCGGCCTGAAACCGATCTCCGTGCCGGGCTCGAACACATTGAAACGGTCAATGATAGCTTTCCTTATCCTGCTCCCGTGCTTGATGTGGCAGAAATCCATAATTATGGAGCCTTCGATCTCGGCACCGCTTTCGACGGTAACCCCCCTGCCGAGTATCGAATTCTTTATCTTCGCGTGCTCGAGCCTGCAGCCTTCGCAAATTATGGAATTTGCGATCCCGCAACCGTTGATTTTAGTAGGCGGCCTGTCAAAACTCGAGGCGTGGATAGGCCAGTCCCTGTTATCAAGATCGAGCTTCGGGTGCTTGCCTAGAATATCCATGTTCGCGTCATAGAAAGACTGTATTGTGCCCACGTCCCTCCAGTAATCTCTCTCCTCATGCCTCTTCAGGGACGGTATACGGTTTTTGGAAAAGTCATAGGCGAACACCTTCGCGCCTGACTTAATAAAGGAAGGGATCACGTCGTTCCCGAAATCATGGGAAGAGGCCTCCTTTTTATGATCCTTCTCAAGCGCCTCAACAAGCGCATCCGCGTTAAATATGTAATTGCCCATCGAGCCTAGGCACATACCCGTCTTATACTGGAGGCCGGATGGGCTTCTCGGTTTCTCGGAAAACCTCAGCACCCTCATATCCCTGTTTACTTTAAGGACACCAAGCCTCGAGATCTCGCTCGAGGGCACGGGTATAGTCGCTATGGTCAGGTCGGCTTTTTTCCTTACGTGAAAGTCTATCATTTCCCTGACGTTCATCCTGTAAACGTGGTCCGCGCCGAATACGGCGACAAGCCGCGGGTTAAAATCATAAATGAGGTTAATATTCTGGTAAGCGGAATCGGCGGTACCCCTGTACCATTCCTTCGATTCGGTCCTCATCTGAGGCGGTACCACCGTTATAAAATGCCTCGATGTCATCCCTTGCCGGCGCCAACTCGTCCTGATATGCTCGATTAGCGACTGTGATTTATACTGAACAAGCACATATATCGAGTATATCCCCGAATTCACAAAGTTGCTCAGGACAAAATCAATCAGCCTGTATTTCCCGCCGAAGCAGACCGACGGCTTCGTCCTCTCAAGCGTGAGGGGATGAAGCCTTTCGCCCCTTCCTCCTGCCATCACAATAGCCAAGACCTCGCGTTTACTCATCGCTATTAACCCTCCGTCTGCGGACTAGCACCTTTCTCAAGTTCTTCTTTAAGTTTCTTAACCTGCTGTTTAAGCTCGATGATTCTCTTTTCTCTGTCGGCGGTAACCCTGTAAAAACGCTCGAGTTCTTTTAGTCTCTTCTCTAACTCTTCCTCTTCCTTCTTATATTCGGTGACGTCGGTAATGGTTCCTACGTATCCGACTATTTCACTCTTCTCGTTCATCTCGGGTAGGGCTTGCCCAGGCACCCAGACGATACCGCCGTCCGGTTTTTGAAAACAAAACTCGAGGTCAAAAGGCTTCCCATGCCGCACGCACTGATACCATTTTGCGGCAACCTGCTCGCGCTCGTCCGGATGAATCGCCCGCTTCCAGCCTTCGCTAAGCGCCTCGTTCTGCACGCAGCCTGTAACTTTGCACCACCGGTTGTTCACGTAAATAAGCATTCCGC
>JAQTRP010000144.1 GCA_028711765.1 Candidatus Omnitrophota bacterium
AATAGCGCTTATATAATTAATGAGGGCGTCGAACCATACATATACCACGTGATCGGGTGAGAAAGGCACCGGAATACCCCAGCTGAGTCTTGTGCGGGGTCGGGCGATACAAAGGTCCTCAAGCGGACGCTCAAGAAAACTTAATACCTCCTGGCGGCGTGATTTGGGAAATATAAAATTATCGTTTTCCTGTATATATTTGATAAGCCACGACTGGTGCTCCGACATCTTGAAGAAAAAATTATCCTCTTCAAGCGGCTGGACCTCGCGGCCGCAGTCGGGGCAGCGCCCTTCCTTAAGTTGCAAAGGCGACCAGAAAGACTCGCACGGGGTGCAATACCAGCCGCGGTACTTTCCTTTGTAGATACTCCCCTTTTTGTAAAGGTCTTCGAGAATAAGCTGAACGATTTTTATATGATCTTTATCCGTCGTCCTTATGAAATAGTCGTAAGTAATATCGAGTTCCTTCCAGAGGGTCTTGAAGCGCGGCACAATCGACTCGATGTAAGGCCAGAGCTCAACGCCCTTCTCCCGCGCCGTCTTCTCGATCTTCGAGCCGTGCTCATCTGTGCCGGTAAGAAAAAAAACCTCCCCACCCATAAAGCGCCTGAAGCGCGCGAACGTATCGCAGAGGACATTGGTGTAGGAATGACCTATGTGGGGCTTATCGTTTACGTAGTAAAGCGGGGTCGTGATGTAAAATGTTTTATTCATATGCACAGATTAGCACCACCTTTACGTACCTGGTACCGGATTAATGGGACCGGTACCAGGTACGTAAAGGCTATTTTTCACCTTCAGGCGGCGGCTCTTCGCCCTCGATCGAGATCTCACCGCCCTCCGTCCCGGGAAGCACTTCCTTCTCCGTTATCTCCTCGTCCGCTTTATCCTTCGTACGCTTAGAGTGGTGGCAGCCTTTGCAAACGTGAGTGATTATGCGGCCGTCTTCAAGCTCAACCTGCAGGGTCTCCTTAAGGATATCGATGCTCTTGACCCGCCCCTCGCCTTCCGCAAGTTGAACTTTTTCTCCCTCGCGCGGCAGGCGCTTCACTATATCCTTATAGTTGTCATATTCATAACCCAGGCAGCACATAAGCCTTCCGCAGGCGCCCGAAATCTTCACGGGATTAAGCGACAGGTTCTGGTCTTTCGCCATACGGATCGTGACAGGCACAAAATCCTTTAAAAAACGCGCGCAGCACAAACACTGGCCGCAGTGGCCGATGCCCCCGAGCATCTTCGCCTCATCGCGCACGCCGATCTGGCGCAGCTCTATGCGGGCCTTAAAAATTCCGGCGAGGTCCTTAACAAGCTCCCTGAAGTCCACGCGGCCTTCGGAGGTGAAATAAAACGTGACCTTCGACTGGTCATAGGAGTATTCCGCCTCGACCAATTTCATCGGAAGGCTTCTCTCTTCAATCTTCCTCGAGCAAGTAATGAAGGATTCCTTTGCCCGCTCGCGGTTTTTCTGAATCTTTTCAAGGTCCTTCTCGTCCGCTTTCTTGATGATCGACTTTAAAGGGCCTTCGATATCCTTGTCTTCGACCAAAATCGGATCCGATACCACTTGCCCATAATCAAGGCCTCTGTCGGATTCGACAATCACGTAGTCGCCGGGCGTGAAACGTATGCCGCGCGCGTTATAAAAAAGCGTCTTTCCCAATTCCCGTATCCTGACCTGCGTTACCTCGTACATTGTTTTATCCCTCCAAAGCAGACCGCCAGCCGGTTCATCGCGAGCTTCTGGTTGGCGTTGCCTGAAATAGCTTCTCTCGTTTCATGAAGATTTTTAACCAGCTTTAGAATTTCATCACTCGTAAGGTATCCCGCCAAGCCCTCGAGTTTATCCAATTTGTCTTTGTGAAATAGATCATCGACGACACCCGTTGTCTTAAAAACAATCAGGTCCCTCAGGAACGTCATAAGAAGATCGAGTGTCTCTAAGATTTCTTGTCTTGAAAGCGAAACGAGGCCCTCGAAAAATTTCGCGGGCCCTTCCTTTAAAAAAGCGTCTAAACATTCGTTCTTCAGGCCCCAAAAACCGATCTCATGAAGCCTGAGCGCCTCGCCATAGCTCCCGCCCGTCCATCGCGCCAGGAAATGGGCTTCATCGGCGAGGCCGTGCTCTTTCGAAAGCAGCTCCTCGAGGATTGCCGCCGGAAGAGGCGTCATCCTGAGCTCGAAGGAGCGGGAAACAATCGTATCGAGCAGTTGCGATTTGCTTTCCGCGAGCAAAATAATGTGGCTATCGGCAGGCGGTTCCTCGAGTGTCTTCAAAAGCTTATTCGAGGCCTCATCGTTAAGCCTTGCGGCGTCGCGTATTATGAACACTTTCCTTTTTCCCTCAACCGGTTTCAGACCGATCCAGCGGACTAAGTCATCGATCGCGGCCTTCTTGACGAAATACGCCCCTTCATCGACGCCGTACCAGTGAACATCGGGGTGTTTCCCCTCCTCGACCTTGCGGCATTGGGGACACCGGCAAGACTCGAAGTAGCGGCCCTCTTCGCACTCGAGGCTCGCGGCAAAAGCCCGCGCGAGGGTCTCTTTGCCAAATCCTCGAGGCGCCGTCACCAAATAAGCCGGCGCGACTGCGAGCTCCCGGAGCTGGCCTTTAAGAAGTTCGATAAGATTATCTTGTGCTATGGGAACGGCTAAAGACATTTTTAAGTTTCCTCAGTACCTTTTCTTTCTTTATGGAAATATCTTTTTCGTCTTTCACAAGGACTATGCGACGCGGATTCCCGCGGGCGAGCCT
>JAQTRP010000004.1 GCA_028711765.1 Candidatus Omnitrophota bacterium
AAGGAGAAAGGCGAGGATGAGGCTTTCGGTGCCAAGACGCTTACGATAAATGAAAAAACAGTGGTTGTGCCTACGCAATATGGAAGGGTCGCGGATGAATACATGAAAAGAGGGATTAAGGTATTTTTTGAGCCGCTAGATGCGACCATCGAATACGGCAGCGGGCCGAGGTGCCTGACGGGCGTATTGAGACGCGATAAATAAAAATAGGAGGTCTTATGGCGGATGTAAAGCGTGAAATAGGGGTCTCGAACGACTGGGGAAAGCTCAGGGAGGTCATGGTCGGTTATCCCGATGCGAGCATTATAACCGACTATCATTCGTCCCTATCCTGGCTTACCGAACAGATAAAAAAAGAGATGGAGAAGAACGCCGGCAAGATCGATGCCGAGGTCTTTCCGGAAAATGCCAAGAAGCTGAAAAAACAGATCGAGGACCACGTCAAGATACTGGAGGACTTCGGCGTAAAGGTCCACCGCGCGAGGAGGACCTTCGCCCATCCTGAAGAGGCGGCCTATCTCGACCAGATACAGAGGGGCTGCCAGCCGTTCGGAGGCGAGGATTATTTCAATGTCATAGGAAATAACGTCATATTGATAGACGCGTTGAGGCCGGTGTTCAGGAGGAAGCAGATCTACCTTGTCAGGCCGGTCCTCGAAGAGATACTCAAGGGCAGCAACGCCAGATACGTGGCCATGCCCCCGCCGTCCCCGCACTACGACGACAAGGAGATGTTCCTGGAAAACGGCGATGTCCTGCGGGACGGCCGGAATATTTACGTGGGATTTTCCGGCCACGGTTCCAGCGAGGCGGGTATAGCCTGGCTTCAGCAGTTCCTGGGCCCGGAATACAAAGTCCATACCATCCGCATGGCTCCGCACACATTCCACCTGGACGCGCTCATGTCGCTCAACAGGCCCGGACTTTTGACCTACTATCCGGAGCTCCTTCCCGACGGATTGCCCGAGCCGCTTAAGAAATGGGAGAAGATCGAACTGAAGGTGGAGAAGGGCGACATCTGGGCTGCCGCGTGCAATACCCTGGCCCTCGATGAGAAGACGTTGATACTGGCCGCCGAATACAAGAAGTTCGCCGGCGAATACGAAAAGAGGGGTATTAAGGTCATAACCTCGAATCACTACGGGATGACGATGTCGTACGGCGCTGGGCCGCGCTGCCTGACCGGTGTACTGCGCCGGGATGCTTAATAAATGGAAGAGGAGGCCTTATGGCAAACGCAAAACATGAAATAGGCGTCTGGAACGACTGGGGAAAGCTCAGGGAGGTCATGGTCGGTTATCCCGATGCAACCGTTACGACCGATTATCATCCATGCCTGTCCTGGATGACCGAAGAAATGAAAAAGGGAATGGAAAAGAATGCAGGCAAAATTGACAGCGAAGTTTTTCCGGAGAACCTGAAGAAGCTGCAAAAGCAGATCGAAGATCACGTCAAGATACTGGAGGATTTCGGCGTGAAGGTTCACCGCGCGCTGAAATTTTTCGCCCACCCGGAAGAAGCGAGCTTCCTTGATGAGGTGCAGAGAGGCTGTATGCCGTTTCCGGGCGAAGATTACTTCAGGGTTATAGGCAATAATGTCATATTAATAAACGCGCTCCGCCCCCCGTTCAGAAGAAAACAGATATATCTGGTAAGGTCCGTGCTTGAACCGCTTCTTAAAGATAGTAACGCCAGGTACGTTGCCTGTCCGCCGCCCTCTCCGCACTATAGCGAGAACGACCTCTATCTTGAAAACGGCGATATTCTCTTGGATGGCCCAAATGTTTATGTGGGATTTTCCGGCAATTCCTGCAGCGAAGCGGGTATCGCGTGGCTGCAGCAATTTCTGGGAGAAAAATATAAGGTCTGGACCGTTAAAAAAGTCAAACAGGCATTCCATCTTGGCGGGCTTCTGAATATTCCCAGGCCCGGTCTGGTCTTTTATTATCCCGAACTTCTTACCGAAGGGTTGCCGGAGCCGCTTAAAAAATATGACAAGGTCGAAATAAAAGTAGAGAAAGATGACCGCTGGTGTTTCGGATGCAACAACCTGAGCCTTGATGAAAAGACGGTAGTAGTGCCTGCGGAATACGAAAAGGTGGCCGTAGAATACCGCAAGAGAGGCTTTAAAGTGATCGGATCGAATTATGATATGACTATAAATTATGGCAGCGGACCGCGGTGCCTGACTGCCGTTTTGAGGCGCGACCCATAA
Source organism: Candidatus Omnitrophota bacterium (assembly GCA_028711765.1). Classification (GTDB taxonomy): domain Bacteria; phylum Omnitrophota; class Omnitrophia; order Omnitrophales; family JAQTRP01; genus JAQTRP01. The sequence goes on from JAQTRP010000004.1 coordinate 2,216, forward strand.
AAGAAGGAGGGCAAGATGGCTAAAAGCGGACTGAGAATGGTGCATGTAAATACGGAGTACGGAAAGCTTCACGACGCCTTTATAGGGATCGGCGACCCTCTTATGGTCGACCCTATAAATCACGAATCATTAAAATGGCAGGATAAGACCGCCCTTGAATGGTCGGAAAAATACGGGGGAAAACTTGTCACCGGGACACGTCCCGCCGAAGTGAAAGAGATGCAGAAAGAGTTCGATGAGCTTGCAGGCATACTTAAAGGAAAGGGTGTAGAGGTATTCCGCAGCCATTCGCTCAGACACAAAGAAGAGATTACATATCTCGATAATGTCCAGAAGGGCTACTGCAACCATGACGGCTGCGATTTTTTTCTTACGATAGGCAATAACGTCATCCTGCTTAACAACCTGCGCACGCCCTGCAGGAGGAAGCGCGTCTGGGCTGTCCGCGACGTACTGGAACCGGTGCTGAAGAACAGCAACGCGCGTTACGTATCCATGCCGCCCTGTTCGCCGCATTATGACGAAAATGATATATATCTGGAGCGTGGAGACGTCTTTGTCGACGGGCACAATGTATTTGTCGGTTGCTCGGGCAACGCCTCAAGTCCGGCCGGCATCGCCTGGCTTCAGCAGTTTCTCGGGTCGGAATATAAGGTATATACCGTGAAATTGCCCAGCGAGCATTTGCATCTTGATATTTTATTGATGCTCAACCGGCCGGGACTGCTTACATATTATCCCGAATTTTTCCCCGAAGGGCTGCCGGAACCGTTAAAGGATTGGGAAAAGATAGAGGTGAAGAAGCTGGCTACCGACGAGGAGGCGTTTGGCGCAAACGGACTTATGGTCGATCCGAAGACAATGATCCTCGCAAAGCAGTATGAACGGCTTGTCCCCGAATACACAAAGAGGGGCATAGAAGTGACGAGCATACCTTTTGAAGTCGCGATACACTGGGGCGTAGGCGTACGCTGCGCTGTTGCGCCGCTGTACCGCGAAGACGTGCGTTGACGCGGAAGCCCGTCGTCGGCGCCGGAAGGGAACAATTATGATACGTAAGCTCCGTATTCTCGCAGAAAATTCCGCATTTTTCATAGCCGTATTGCTTATGTCTCTGTTTGCGGCCGGTCTGCCCGATACGGCGCTGGCCGCGGAGGGCGGCAGCGGATTATATCTGTTGGGTTACAGGGTCCTTTTGCCCGGCATCATGCCGGAACCCGGCTTATATTTACGCAACGATTTCTACTGGTACGACGCTTCAGCCGGCGCGGTCATAACGGAAGCGGATGAGATAAATCTGAATGGCGATCTTGAGACGTTCGCCGATCTTATCACGGTAAGTTATGTTTTGCCCGCGTTGAAGATCCTCGATGCGAATTACAGCATCGCGCTGATTATACCGATGGCCCGCGCGAAGATGGGAGGCGATATAAAGATCGCCGGCCAGATAGTCGACAATGGAGTCGCGAAGACTTCCGGCGGCGGAGATCTTTGCTTTACCCCTGCCTCGTTCGGCTGGCATTGGAACGATCTTCATTGCATTGCCGCCTTATCGATGTTCTTTCCGACGGGGGAGTATAGTAAAAACAAGGATATCACGATAGGCAAAAACCGCTTTGCCCTCGATCCGAATGTTGCGCTGACATGGCTCGATACGAAACGCGGCCACGAATTATCGGCCGCCCTCGGCTATACCGTCAACCGGGCCAACAGGGCCACCGATTACAAGACAGGCGATGAGCTGCATTTAGATTTTACAGCCGCGCAGCATTTCCCGTGCGGTTTGGCGTTAGGCGCCGGCGGTTACTACTACCAGCAGATAACCGGTGATAGCGGCGACGGCGCGCTCATGGGGTCGTCGCGTGGCCGCGTGGTCGCTCTCGGGCCTGTCGTTTCCTACAGCACGAAAGTAAAGGGCCACGACATAGGGTTGAGCTTTAAGTATTTCCGCGAATTTGCCGATGAAAACCGGTGGGCCGGTAACGCGTTCTTCTTAACGCTTACCGCGAAGCTTTAATGTATATTTCGCGCGTCAGTAAAAGACGCCACTTTTAAAAGCGCGTTAATTATTAGAATTAGGGGACGGAGTCCGCTTAGCGCGGTTATAAGTTGTGAGTCATAAGTTATAAGTAAATGCCGTACCCTAATTGACCAAGCGCCTTTTATTTTGGATTTGTTTTTCTTTGTTTCTATATACTATGGTCTATTAACTATCGACTGCTTTTAAGCGCCCGTCCTCCTACGCCGTTTCGTAGCGGGCCTTCGTAGTTGGCTACGGAGGATTGACCGTTTTGTGTTTTGCTTTTTGTTTTACTAAAAACTATATACTAACGACTATATACTGCTTTTATGCGCCCGTAGCTCAATTGGATAGAGCATCTGCCTTCGGAGCAGAGGGTTGGGGGTTCAAGTCCCTCCGGGCGCGGGTTGTGAGCAGCTTGATTTGTTTCTTCCAGGAGCGCTCGCCGAGTCCCAGCGAGCCTCGGCGAGTTCGACTTCAGGCTCCTTGCTTGACCGACCGTGCGACTCGGAGCCTTCAGACGTCCTGTCAGAAACAAACCAAGCTGCATTTGTTTACTTTTGAACGGGGGAACCTAAACACGCCCCCATCGTAAAAAACTAAACTATCTCTGTTGATTGTTACTAAAAAATGCATACAGATTTATTTATAAGATGGGGAGTTGAGTTTTTACATTATGCGGCGGAGCTTGTTCTGCCGCTCGCGATAGGTTTCTTCCTGAGCGGGCTTTTTCATGAGTTTATTCCCGGCGATTTGGTCGAGAAACACCTTGGGGAGCGGGGGATAAAGCCCATTTTGTATTCCACTTTGGTGGGAGCGATTCTTCCGATTTGCTGCTGGGGATCGCTGCCTATCGCCGTAAGCCTCGAGAAGAAGGGCGCGCGGCTCGGCCCCGTGCTCGCGTTTTTAGTCGCTACGCCCGCGACCTCGATCAGCGCGCTGCTTGTTTCTTACCGCCTGATGGGGTTTGGTTTTACAGTCTATATTTTCATCTCCGTCGTCATTATGGGTGTTGTTACGGGGCTCATCGGTAATATGATTCAGCCGGCCTCCTCCGGAAAAGAAAAGGACGAAGGGGATATTTGCCCGCATTGCCATGCGCTGTCTGGGGAAGGGCATAAGCATTCTTTTGGCTCCCGCGTAGCCTCAAGCCTGCGTTTCGGTTTTATCGAGCTTCCTAAGGAGATAGGGCTTGAGCTTTTTATCGGCGTCGTCATCGCCGCTTTAGTTTCGGCCGCTGTCCCGATCCATAAACTTATACAAGCGTATCTTGCCGGATCGCTTGGCTATATCTTCGCGCTTGTCGTAGGCCTTTCGACCTATGTCTGCTCGACGGCCAGCGTTCCCTTAACCGACGCGTTTGTGAGGAACGGAATGAGCGTCGGGGCGGGGATGACGTTTCTCCTTGTGGGGCCGATTACGAGCTACGGCACCATCCTCGTTTTGAGAAAAAAATTCGGCACCAGGATTCTCCTCGTCTACCTCGCGTCAATAAGCACCCTATCTCTCGCCCTCGGCTATTTCTACTCTATCCTTGCTTAAGACAATGTTTTAAATTGAAAAAGCAGTACTTTTATGTATACTATGTACTTCTTATCGGGCAGGTGTCGACCTTTAAGTCTTCGCTATCTAAGTTGCGATTCATTCATAGGTTGCATTTCGCGCCCGCATAGCTCAGTTGGTAGAGCACCTGACTCTTAATCAGGGTGTCCCAGGTTCGATCCCTGGTGCGGGTATTTGTCTTTGACATAGCATCTGGTTTAGCACGAGAAGCGAGGGTGGTGGAACTGGCAGACACGCATGGCTTAGGACCATGTGCCGCAAGGCATGGGGGTTCAACTCCCCCCTCTCGCATGTGAAAAACACACAGATTATCACAGATGGGATACGCAAGATGAGCACAGATAAAATCGCACGATTATCGGTAATCAATAAATAAACGGGATCGATTGTAGGGACAGAACAATGTTCTGTCCCTGCGGTTTCTCTGTGTCTGTGATAATCTGTGTAATCCATATCTGTGATAATCTGTGTTTTAACGCGAGCGTAGCTCAGTTGGTAGAGCACTACCTTGCCAAGGTAGTCGTCGTGGGTTCAAATCCCATCGCTCGCTCGAAAATTTTGCGGCCGGTTAACCGGATCGGCCGTCTTTCTAAATAAAGGTTCAAACCGAATGAAAGTCTCCGTCAAACATCTCAAAAAAGAGTGCAAGAAAATCCTGTCCGTTTGTGTCTCGCCCGAACGGATCAAGGAGGCGTACAACGTTTTCTTCGACGATATCTTGAAGAGCGCCCGCGTTCCCGGATTCCGTCCGGGTAAGGTGCCGAGGGACGTCTTGGCGACCCATTACCGCAAGGAAGCGAAAGAGGAAGTACTTCGCGGCCTGATTTCGGATACGCTGAAACAGGCTTTAATCAACGAAAATATAAACCCTTTGACGAATCCGGTCATAGACAAGGTGGAGTTTACGGACGAGGCCCTGAGCTATGACGCCCATGTGGAAATCTATCCGGATATAAAGTTGGGGGCTTATAAGGGCCTTGAACTTGAGGGCAAAGAGCCCGCGGTTACGACCGAGGAAGTTGACGAAACCCTTGAGCGCATCCGCGAAAGTCGCGCTACGTTTAGTCCCGTCGAGGACCGTCCGGCCGCGATAGGCGATTACGTCGTTGCCGATTTTTCCTGCTGGGTGGATGGGAAGAGCCTCGAGGCCAAGAAAAGCGACTGGTTCGAGCTTAAAGAGAAAGACGACGCCCTCCCGGGTTTTTCCAAGCAGCTTGCCGGTGCGAAGCCCGGCGAAGAGCGCGAGGTAAAGACGAAATTTCCGGATAACTTCCGACGCAAGGATTGCGCTGGCAAAGAGGCGATATTTAAGGTTTCGGTAAAGGAGATCAAGCAGAAGAAGTTACCCGAGATAGACGACGCGTGGGCCAAGGAATTGGGCGAATATAAAAGTGTTCTTGAACTGCGGGGCGCGATAAGAGAAGATATCTTGGAACAAAAAAAACAGGAAGAGGAAACGCGCATAGAGCGGGAACTTTTGGATAGCATAATTAAGGCGTCCCCCTTCGATCTTCCGCAGGGAGTCGTAGACAGACGGCTCGATGGTTTGGTCGAGGAAACGATTCGCACACTGGAGCTTAGGGGATTTCCTAAAGACGAGGCGCTGGCGAAGCAGGATGATTTTCGTAAAAAGTTAATTCCCGAGGCCGAGCGCCAGGTGCGCGTGGCGTTTATCTTGGCGAAGATCGCGCAGGCCGAAGGCGTCAAGGTTGAGGAAGCAGACATCGAGAAGCGGTATAATAATTTAGCGGCGTATTATAAAAGACCGATAAACGAGATCAAGGATCATTATAAAAAAGAGGGCCTCGAAGATAGCTTGGAACTTCAGATACTTAACGAAAAGGTCATACGTTTTATAAGGGATAACGCGGTAATCAAAACCAAATAAAGCGGGACAGGAATGTCCCGCCTATCCCAAAACAATAGGGAATAGGCGGGGTTTTCCAACCCCGCATGGCGGGAGGGTACAATGAGTTACTTGGTTCCTATGGTGATCGAGACGACGGGGCGCGGCGAAAGGGCATACGATATTTATTCAAGGCTGCTCAAGGACAGGATTGTCTTTATCGGCACGCCTATCGACGATGTCGTTTCCAATCTGATTATAGCCCAGATACTTTTCCTCCAGATGGAGGACCCGGAAAAAGACATTAATATTTACGTCAACAGCCCGGGCGGTTCCGTGACATCCGGTTTGGCAATTTATGATACGATCAGGTTTGTTAAGTGTGACGTCGCCACCTATTGCGTCGGACAGGCGGCGAGCATGGGCGCGGTTATCCTTGCCTGCGGAACAAAGGGCAAGCGCTATTCACTCCCTCACGCGAGGGTCATGATCCATCAGCCGTGGGGCGGCACGGAGGGGACGGCTACCGATATCAGCATTCACGCGAAAGAAATTCTCAAGCTAAAGGACCAGCTCAACAAGATCCTCGCGAAGCACACGGGTCAGCCGCTTGAGAGGATTGAAAAGGACAGCGACCGTGACTTCTTTATGTCTGCGAATGAGGCGAAGGACTACGGTATAGTCGATTACGTGATCGAGTCGAATGAGGATATAAAGAAAAAATAAAAGTCCTCCTTCGCCTATATGGAGTAGACCTAAAGTAGCGGGCTACGGAGGATATAAGGTTCAGGGATAAGTAGAGGCAGCAAATGATTGGTTTTGGAATTAAAATTTCGTATAGTGCTTCATGCGGTGCCGGGAGTCTATGCTCCTGCCTGCCCGGCGCAGGCAAACTACCAAACTACAAAACCATAAATCTAACTATTTAAAAACAAACAACAAATAACGGAGAGGAGTTTCAACATGCCTAAGAAGAATTACTTGTTAACCCCTGGTCCTTCGCCGGTTCCGCCTGAAGTTTTATCGCGAATGGCCGAGCCTATAATTCATCACCGCACGCCTCAGTATCAGGAAATTTTCAAGGAGGTATGCGAAGGGCTTAAGTTCGTATTTAAGACGTCAAAACCCGTTTATACCTTTACTTCATCCGGCACAGGTGCCATGGAGAGCGCGATAGTCAATTTTCTTTCTCCTGGCGATAAGGTTATCACGGTGGATGCCGGTAAGTTCGGAGAGCGCTGGGGGAAAATGGCGGCCGCCTTCGGTCTTGACGCGAAGGTGATCAAGGTCGAATACGGGAAGCCGATAGAGCCGCGCCAGATCGAGGAAGCGCTCAAGGCTGAGCCGAAGACAAAGGCCGTTTACACCACCCTTTGCGAGACATCGACCGGCACCGCGATGGATATCAAGGCGATTGCCGCGGTTGTCGCCAAGACGAACGCGATCCTTGTCGTTGACGCGATAAGCGGGCTTGGCGCGGATCCCCTCGATACCGATCTGTGGGGTGTTGATATAGTGGTGTCGGGTTCGCAGAAGGGCCTGATGATTCCTCCGGGGCTTGGCTTTATGAGCGTGAGCGATAAGGCGTGGAAGCTCGTCGAAAGCGCCAAGCTTCCCAAGTTTTATTTCGACCTTAAGCAATATAAAAAATCCATCGACAAAAATGACGTTCCGTGGACTCCGGCGATTTCCCTTGTGATCGGCCTTAGGGAGGCCCTAAGGATGATTAAGGCCGAGGGAAGCATGGAGGCGGTGTGGAAGCGTTACGCCAATTTAGGGGAGGCGACACGTCAGGCCTTTAAAGGTATAGGGCTTGAGATTTTTTCAAGCAGGCCTTCGAACGCCGTAACAGCCGTAAAATCTCCCGCCAGTGTCGACTCGGAAAAGATCGTCAAGATTATGCGCGATGAATATGGTGTCAGCATAGCGGAAGGTCAGGCGGAGATGAAGGGGAAGATCTTCAGGATCGCCACTATGGGTTATATCTCCGAGTTTGACATTGCCGTCGGTCTTTCTCTCATTGAGAGAGTTTTGGACCGCCTCGGCTACAAGTTCGAATTCGGCGGAACCATTAAGGCCTTTCAGGAGAGCTTCGTGAAGGGCGAACTCGTTAACAAATAGAATCTCATACTTAGGAGGAACGCATCCATGGCTACAAAAGTAGCGGAACCCAAAAATACCGCAAAGACCGGCCCTTTTAAGGTGCTGGTCAGTGATAAACTTAGCGAGAAGGGCATCGAGATGCTCAAAAAGGAGAAGGCGATTCAGTTTGACGTCAAGACAGATCTCCCCCCCGAAGAGCTCAAGTCTATTATCGGGAATTACGATGCCATTCTTATCCGCAGCGCAACAAAACTAAAAAAAGACATAATCGAGGCGGCCGGCAATCTAAGGCTGATCGGCCGCGCGGGAGTCGGCGTCGACAACGTCGACCTTGAGGCCGCGACGAGGAAGGGTATCATCGTGATGAATACCCCCGCGGGTAACACCATCTCAACCTGCGAGCATACCTTCAGCATGATCCTCGCCTTAAGCCGCAGTATTCCTCAGGCCGATCTCACCATGAAGAAAGGCGAGTGGCGCCGCAAGGATTTTATGGGAACGGAGCTTTACGGCAAGACACTCGGCATCGTGGGTATGGGGCGCATCGGCTCCGAGGTGGCGAAGCGGGCGCTGGCCTTCGGGATGAAGGTTCTTGCCTACGATCCCTTTATTTCTCCGGAGAGCGCGAAACAATTAGGTATCGAGGCCGCTCTGCTTGAGAAGGTCTTTAAGGAATCGGATTATATTACGGTGCATACGCCGCTTACGCCCGAGACGAAACATATCATCGGGAAGAAAGCGTTTGAGATGATGAAAAACGGTGTGCGCGTAATAAACTGTGCGCGCGGCGGCATAATCGACGAACGGGCCCTTTGCGAGGCGATCACCTCGGGCAAGGTTAAGGGCGCGGCTCTCGATGTCTACGAAAACGAGCCCCCGAAGGACAGCCCGTTACTCGGCCTTCCGCAGGTCGTCTTGACTCCTCACTTGGGCGCTTCCACCGAAGAGGCCCAGGAAAACGTTGCCCTGCAGGTGATCGAACAGGTGGTCGACGCCCTGACCGGCCGCGGCATAAGGAACGCCATCAATATGCCGTCGCTTGATCCTGAGACCGAGAAGGCCCTTCGGCCGTGGATCGTATTGGCCGAGAAGATCGGGATGCTCCATCCGCAGTTATTCGGCGGCAGCATGCAGGAGGTGACGCTTAAGTATTGCGGCGAGATGACGCGCTATCAGTTGGCCCCGCTTACTCTGGCGGCGCTTAAAGGTTTGCTTACGCCCGTCTGCGGCGAGGGAGTAAATTATGTGAACGCACCCGCGTTTGCCAAAGAGCGCGGGATAGCCGTAAACGAGAACAAGACCTCTCAGGCGGAAGATTTCGCGAACTATATCGCGATGGAGGTCAAGACCGCGGATGGCCGGAATACGATTGTCGGGACGCTCTTCGGCAACAACGAACCGCGGATTGTCCGTATCAATGAGTTCTATGTCGACGCCGTTCCCACGGGGAATATGCTCGTGATCCATAACGAGGATAAGCCCGGTGTCGTGGGCAGTATCGGGACGACCCTTGGCAATAACAGTGTTAATATCGCCGAAATGACCCTCGGCCGGAAGACGGAGGGGACAAGGGCGCTTACGGTGATTAACATTGACGGCGAGGCGTCCGAAAAGGTGCTCGGTGAACTTAAGAAACTAAAATACGTAGTAGACGTGAAGCAAGTGAGATTATAAGCTGTACAGCCTTCGGATTTAAGCTTGGAGGGACAGGCCTTTGCCTGTCCCTCACCTTGTAAGGATAAAGATAATGTCGAATACGATACTTGTAGGCGCCCAGTGGGGCGATGAAGGGAAGGGGAAGGTAATCGATCTCCTATCCGCCGAAAGCGATTACATCGTCCGCTATCAAGGAGGGAATAACGCGGGCCACACGGTCCGTTTTGACAAGAAAAGGTTTGTTCTGCATCTTATCCCCTCGGGCATTCTGCATAAACGGACGATCTGCGTTATAGGAAACGGCGTTGTGGTAGATCCCAAAGTGCTTTTTGAGGAGATCGCCCTCTTGGAAAAGCAGGGTATCCGCGTGGGCAAGCGCCTCAAGGTCAGCGAGACGGCGCACCTCATAATGCCGTATCATCATTTGATAGACGCCCTCCATGAGACCCACGGCAAGCGCAAGATCGGGACCACAAAACGCGGCATCGGCCCCTGTTATGCCGATAAGATGGCGCGGCAGGGCATAAGGGTGGTCGACCTTCTTAACTCCAAAGTTTTCGCGGAGAGGCTCCGCGAAATTCTCAGGGAAAAGAACGAGATCCTGAAGAAAATATATCATCACCCTCCGCTTTCCTTTTCGAAAATTCTCAAAGAGTATCTTGGTTACGCCAGGAAACTAAAGCGATACGCGGCCAACGCGACTCTGCTTTTGCACGAGGCACAGGCAAAACGGAAGCGGGTATTGTTCGAAGGGGCGCAGGGCACGTTTCTCGACGTCGATCACGGGACATATCCCTATGTTACCTCGTCAAGCGCGACTTCCGGCGGGGCACTGACGGGTTCGGGGACACCCCCCTCGCGCATAGACCGTATCATAGGAGTGGTGAAGGCCTACACTACCCGCGTGGGAGGGGGGCCTTTCCCGACGCAGTTTGACTCAAAGCTCATGAAAGTGATCCAGCAGCGCGGCGAGGAATACGGCGCGACAACGGGACGGCCCCGCCGGTGCGGCTGGTTCGATGCCGTCGTGGCGCGTCAGGCGGCGATTGTGAACGGCCTCGATGAACTTGCCGTGATGAAACTCGACGTCCTCGACGCTATGCCGAAGATTAAAATTTGCACGGCATACCGCTACGGGGGAAAACTTTTTAGAGATTTTTCCTACGATATCGACGTCCTGCGTTACGCGAAACCCGTTTACGAGGAGCACCCCGGCTGGCGGTTTGACGTGAGCGGGATCCGTAGCTACGGGAAGCTTCCCCTGAACGCGCGGCGCTACCTCGCGAGGCTTTCGGAATTGGTCGGCGTTCCCATTACGATCGTTTCTGTCGGATCGGAAAGGAAACAGACAATCTTTCTAAGGAAACGCGATGGCTGAATCGTTACCGAGGCACGTTGCGATCATTATGGACGGCAACGGCCGGTGGGCCGCCGAGCGCGGCCTGCCGCATATCGAGGGTCACAGGCGTGGCAGTGAGGCCGTAAAGAGAGTCATCCGCGCCGCCGGAGAATTGGGCATTCAGTATCTTACTTTATACGCCTTTTCGACGGAGAACTGGCATAGGCCGAAGGCGGAAGTCGATTTTCTGATGTCTCTTTTATCGGAGCATCTGGATCGGGAGATCGACGAGATCCGCAAAAACAATATCCGCCTGAACGTTATAGGCCGCCTCGGTGATTTAACAGCGGACCTGAGGTCGAGAATCGAGCGCTACGTTGATGAGACGAAGAACAATACGGGGCTTTTTCTCACGATCGCGCTGAGCTATTCGGGCCGCGCCGAAATCGTCGATGCGGTTAAATCAATTGCGAGAGAGGCCAAGACAACTGGACTCGATCCTGAGGCCATAGATGAGGCCTTTGTTTCGTCGCATCTTGAGACGCGCGGCATGCCGGACCCGGATTTATTGATCCGCACAAGCGGCGAGATGCGCGTGAGTAATTTTCTCCTGTGGCAGATTTCGTATACGGAGCTTTATGTGACTGATAAGCTCTGGCCTGATTTTGAAAAGCGCGATCTGGTTGAGGCGCTGGAAGCATTTAAAGGAAGGGAGCGCCGTTTTGGAAGGCGAACGTCAGTTAACTAAACGGCTTATCTGGTCGTCTGTTTTTATCGCCGTAGCCGCCTACACGATTTTCTTCTCGCCCATATGGTTTTTCCTCATCGTGGTAGAGGCTTTTATCGTTTTGGCGATGAGCGAATATTTCGACCTTTTGTCCATAAAGAAATTATCCGCGAACCGCTATCTGGGTTTTCTCTTTGGGGTCTTGTTTCCGCTCGCATCCTTAATCTCGGGTGAGCCGCTCGTTATCCTCGGCGCCCTCCTGTGCCTTTTGCTTTTTAATCTGCGGAATCAGATCTTGGGAGAAGTACTTATCAATACTTCCGTGACGCTTTTCGGCATACTCTACATCGGCTGGCTCTTTTCCTTTTTCATGAAACTGCGCCTGATTGAGCACGGCCCTCTCTGGGTGGCTTACGTGATTTTAGTCACTAAACTCGGAGATGCGGGCGCTTACTTTGTCGGCAGCCGTATAGGGCGGCGCAAATTGGCGCCTCATATCAGCCCGTCAAAAACGGTCGAAGGGGCGATAGGCGGTTTTATCGTGTCCGTCGCCGCGTCGGTTCTTTCTTCGCTTTATCTTCTGGGCGTTTCTTTGCTCCATCTGTTGATTCTCGGCGTTGTCTTGGGGGCGCTCTCGCAGTTGTGGGATCTTGTAGAAAGTCTCTTGAAGCGCGACATCGGCGTTAAGGACTCAGGCCGCATTCCCGCCCTCGGCGGAGTGCTTGATGTGATCGACAGCATTCTATTTTGCGTTCCCTTCGTCTATTATTACGTTACGCTCCTCCTCAAGGCCCCGTAATCTGCATATCATGAAGACACTTTCCTTATTAGGTTCAACCGGTTTCATAGGCCGGGGCGTTCTTAAGGTTGTGGAAGCTTTCCCCGATCGTTTCAAGGTCGAAGCCCTCGCGGCCCGCTCCAATTCGGAACTTCTCTATGAGCAGGCGATCAGGTTTCATCCCCGCGTTGTGTGTATTTTTGACGCTGTCAAGGCGCGCGAGCTCGAGAGCAAACTGCGCCCCAAGCGCGTAAAAGTTGTTACGGGCGGGGATGGGCTAAGGGAGCTCGCGTCTTTGAAATGCGCCCAAATGGCGGTTTTCGCGCTTGTGGGTATCAACGGCCTTCACGCCCTCATCGATGCGATCCGTCATCATAAGGAGATCGCCATCGCGAATAAGGAGTTGCTGGTTATGGCGGGGCGCATCATACGGGATCTCGCGAAGAGGAACAACGTTAAGTTAATCCCGATCGACAGCGAGCACAGTGCCGTGTGGCAGTGCCTCGAGGGACAACGCCGCAATGAGCTTAAGCGGCTCGTTCTTACCGCTTCAGGCGGGCCTTTTTTAGGCTGGACGCGGAAAAGGCTTGCGCACGTCACGCCCCGCAAGGCCTTGCGGCATCCGCGCTGGAGGATGGGCAGGAAAATAACCGTGGATTCGGCTACTTTAATGAACAAGGGGTTTGAGGTCATCGAGGCGTGCACTCTTTTCGGCGTCCGCGCCGATAAGGTAGAGGTGTTGCTCCACCCCGAGGCGGTAGCGCACTCGATGGTCGAGTTCATCGACGGTTCCGTCCTCGCTCAGCTTTCGGCGACCGATATGAGGATTCCCATTCAATACGCCCTTACATATCCGGAGCGCCTCGCCTCAGGTTTCGCGCCGCTTGATCTTGGGTGTCTAGGCCCGCTTAATTTTAAGAAGCCCCTGAAAGGCGAATTCCCGTGTCTTGACCTTGCTTATGAGGCCGAACGCCGGGGCGGCGTTTTGCCGGCCGTCTTAAACGCGGCGGATGAGGTTTTAGTCGATAGATTTCTACGCGGTAAAATTAGTTTTCTCAAGATTCCGGCTTTACTTAGCCGTGTCATTGCAAAGGCAAAGACGGTTAAGAATCCCGCGCTTCGCGAGATCCTGCTGGCTGATCGGTGGGCGAGAGAGGAGGCGGCTCGGTTGTGTTAAATTGGATGCTTGGTATTATTCCTACGATAGTGGTGTTGGGTATTCTCGTATTGGTGCACGAGTGGGGGCATTTTATTGCCTGCAGGCTCTCGGGCGTAAGGGTCGAGAAGTTTTCCATAGGGTTCGGTCCCGCCATCTTTACATGGAAGGGGAAGGAAACGGATTACATCCTCTCCCTTATCCCGTTCGGCGGTTACGTTAAGCCCGCGGGCGACTCCGCCGAAGACCTTAAGGAGCGTTCTATTAAGCCTGATGATTACCTCGCGCAGGGCGTAGTAAAACGTTTCTTCATTATTTTTTCGGGCGCCTTTATGAATTATGTTCTCGGTTTTCTTCTTTTCATCGTTGTCTTCTTCGTGGGTCATCCGGTTGTATCGTCCGTCATCGGCGGCCTCGTCGACGGATATCCCGCCCAAGAGGCACACCTAGAAGTCGGCGACCGGGTCGTGGAAGTCAAAGGAAAGCCCGTTAAGACATGGGTTGAGCTTACGGACATAATTCAGGAGGGCGAGGGTGAGAAACTTGACCTGGCCTTCGAGCGCGCCGGCAAGCGCTATACGGCATCGCTCACGCCGACGGTGGATGAGGCGACGACGATCTTCGGCGAGACAAAGTGCGTCGCGCGCATAGGTATCTACCCCAGCCAGGACGCTTACCTTATAGAGAGATTCGGCTTTTTTGAGTCCGTCGGCAAGGCCTCATCGACGCTTCTTGATTTTACCGCGACGACCTATAAAGCGATTTTTTATCTTGTGACGGGAAAGCTGTCGCTGCGCAACCTGACTGGCCCTGTAGGCATTATGGCGATGACGAGCCGCACGGCGCGTTTGGGGATTATTTATTTGACTCAGTTGACGGCGATCCTGAGCATTTCGCTCGCTATTTTCAATCTCCTGCCTTTTCCGGCCCTGGACGGCGGGCATATTTTATTCCTCGCCGTTGAGGCTTTGCGCAAGAAGCCGATTCGGTTCGAAACCCAGGAGCGCGTTACGCAGGCGGGATTCGTTCTCTTAATAGTTTTGATGGTGGTTGTGATGTATAACGATATTGTTCGGCTTGATCTCGTCAACAAGGTCAAGAATTCCAGCTTTGTTACTAAGGTGCAGGGTTTATTGAACAAGGGATGACATGAAACGGCATAAGACGCGCGTCATAAAAATCGGTTCGGTTAAAATCGGGGGGAATAATCCCGTCGCGATCCAGTCGATGACGAACACCCGGACGAGCGACGTCAAGCGCACGGTAAAGCAGATTCGGGGGCTTGAAGACGCCGGATGCGAAATAGTGAGGGTCGCGGTGCGCGATGAGAATGATGCGGTCGCTATCAGAATGATCAAGCGGAGGATCCACATACCGCTTGTCGCGGATATCCACTTTGATTATCGGCTGGCGCTTAAGGCGGTTGAGAGCGGCGCCGACAAGATAAGGATCAATCCCGGTACCATGCCTTCGCGCGAGCACATACGTCGGGTGGCATCGGCCTGTAAAGCGCGGCGCATCCCGATTCGCGTCGGTGTTAACTCAGGCTCTCTCCTTAGGAGGAAAGGATCGTTACCCGCGGCCCTCGTAAATTCCGCTCTCAAAACAGTACGTTTTCTTGAGTCTATAAATTTTCACGATATCGTTGTCTCTCTAAAGGCGTCGGATGCGCTGTCGACTATCGAAGCAAACAGGTTGTTTTCGCGCCATTCGCGCCTGCCGCTACACTTGGGCGTTACGGCCGCGGGAGCGGGCGAGGAGGCGGTTGTTAAATCGGCAAGCTCCGTCGCCGCGTTATTGGTGGAGGGCATCGGAGACACAATCCGTATTTCCTTGACTGACAGTCCTTTACGCGAGGTCGAGGTGGCCCGCGAAATTTTGCGGGCTTTGGGGTTCAGGCACCGGGAGTATGAAATCATAGCATGCCCTACCTGCGGCAGGCAGGAGATTGACGTCATCGGTCTTGAAAAAAGAGTTCGTAAAGAGCTTTCGAGACGGCGCTTGCATTTTGGGAAAAGAAACTTTAAGATTGCGGTAATGGGCTGTGTCGTGAACGGTCCGGGCGAGGCGAAGGACGCCGATATCGGCATAACAGGCGGCCGCACGGCGGGTTTTATTTTTAAGAAAGGGAAGCTCGTTAGGAAACTTCCGAAGTCGAGACTCATCAAAATTTTTCTTGAGGATATAAAGAAATGCTCTGGACGAACACGCTAATTCCGACGTTAAGGACGGCGCCGAAAGACGTTGAGGCGACGAGCCATCAGCTTATGCTGCGGGCCGGATATATAAGGCAGCTATCGTCCGGTGTATACGATTATCTTCCGCTCGGCTGTCGGGTCATCAAAAAGGTCGAATCACTTATAAGGGAAGAGATGTTCCGCGCCGGCGCCGACGAGGTGCTGTTACCCGCGATTCATCCGGCGGAGATATGGAAGCGAACGGGACGTTATGAGGCTCTCGGTGAAGATAAGTTTGCCTTCAAAAACCGCTCGGGTCAGGAATACGTGCTCGGCCCCACCCACGAGGAGATAATCACGGAACTCGTCGCGGCCTCGACCAAATCGTACAAGGATTTTCCCCTCACGCTTTTTCAGATCCAGACAAAATTCCGCGACGAACTCAGGCCGCGCTTCGGCGTGATAAGGTCAAAAGAGTTCATCATGAAGGACGCCTACAGCTTCGACTGTGACGAGGCGGGCCTTGAAAAATCGTTCAGGAAAATGGCGGAGGCCTATAGGCGTATTTTCACGCGCTCAGGACTAAGCTACGAGGTGGTCGAGGCGGATCCGGGTCTTATGGGAGGCAAGGTTTCACAGGAGTTTATGGTGCGCAGTCCTTACGGCGAGGACACGATCGCCCATTGTAAAAAATGCGGCTATACGGTAAGCCGGGACATTGCCAGGAGGAGTTTTGAGGCCGCGGAACCCAAGCACGGCGATAAGCCCTACGAGGCGTTCGACACCCCCGATCTGAAATCGATCGAAGAGTTGTGCCGCCGTTTTAAATTAAAACCCGAAGAGCTCGTTAAAACGATTATTTATATCGCCGATGGGAAGCCTGTGGCTGCCTGCGTCGCGGGCGGGCATGAGGTGAATGAGGGGAAACTGAGGCAGCTTTTGGGCGCCGAAGCTATCCGGCTTGCGAATGCGGAAGAAATAGAAGAGCTGACCAAAGCGCCGCTCGGTTTTTCGGGGCCCGTGGGACTTAAGGGCGTGACGATAGTTCTCGATGCCGACATACTTCGCATGAAAAATTTCTATACGGGCGCCAACGAAAAAGACAAACACTTTAGAAACGTGTCGGTTGCGCGCGATTTCAACTACGACCTTGTCGGGGATATAAGGTTTGTCGCCGCGGGAGATTCGTGCCCTTCCTGCAAGGGACGTCTCGAGCTTGTGACGACGATGGAGATCGGCCATATCTTTAAGCTGGGTACCCGTTACACCAAAGCGCTCAACGCCAGTTTCCTCGACGATAAGGGAATGGAGCGCGATGTTATTATGGGCTGCTACGGTATCGGCGTTAACAGGATTATCGCGGCCGCGATCGAGGAACATCACGACGATAAGGGTATCATCTGGCCCCTGTCTATTGCCCCGTATGATGTGGTCATCGTCACCCTTAACGAGCAGGATGCCGAGACGCGCAAGGTCGCGAATGACCTTTATGCGAAGCTCGGCACTTTGGGGATCGACGTTTTATATGATAACCGCGATGAGCGCGCGGGCGTCAAGTTCAACGACGCGGATCTTATAGGTATACCCCTGCAAGTTGTGATAAGCGAGCGCAACCTGAAAGAGAGGAAACTCGAGCTCGTCCGCCGTAAGGGTAAAGAGGCCAGTTTTGCCGATATCGCCCAAGCCCCGCAAATTATTCAAGACAAGGTCAAAGTATCACCCCAGCCCTAACGCATTATTCTGCAAGATCTTGCACCAATCAATTCTTATCCGGCCGTTTTCCTCCTTCAAGTATTTAATATAAACATCCGATAATTGACTACAACCACATTATAAACATATAGGGGCGGTTTTTACCCTCCTTCGCAGAAAGCCCCGCAAAAAAACTGTGGCGGGGATGAATACGAAGGAGGGTACTGCTGCGAAGCTCAAAGCGAAAGCTTTTGAGCGAAGCAGAGTCGTTGCTTCGGAGCGGTTCCCTGCCTACCGGTAGGCAGGCGCCCCGCGAAGCGTAAGTGAAGGGGCCGCGGCTCAAGAAGCCACGGGGCTCCACTATATGACGGCAGGGATCGTTCCTAAAAGTTGGGGTATCTGCAAAACGGGGGGCCTAAGGGCAATGAACACGGAGAAAATTTCGCCTATCAGCGATCTAAGGTCTCTCTTTTTCCGTTCTCTCAGGATGCGATGGCTGGAAGACAGTGCTCTGGCTACGCAAAAGAGAGCGAGGAGGAGAGAGTTTAACAGCATCCCCTCTATAAGCGTCGGCTCAAGCGAAGAGAAATCCTCCGGAGACGAAGACGGGCCTGCGTGCGAGCATAGCATAGAATCCCTCAATCGTTTCGCGGCTTCCATCGGCCATGAGATCAACAATCCGCTCACGATACTCTCGATGAACATAAGCCGCATAATTTTGCAATACCGCAAGGACAACAATCTCCGCGTCAAGGACGTGCTTGAGCATTTTGAGCGGATGGAAAATAACATAGCACGCATCAAGGCCGTGGTTAATACGCTGACGCACCTCCTCCACAGGACGGGCCACAGCCGGATGAGGCCGCTTGAACTTCGAAAATTAGTGGATGACACCATTCCCCTTTGCCAGTTTCAGACTTATTTGGATCACTTTTCAAAAGTTGAGTTCAAGAACGATGTGCCGGAAAATCTGCCGTTAGTCCGGGGGGACAGGGAGCGCCTGCAGGAGGTATTCCTGAATCTTTTTGTCAATGCCTACAGGGCGCTCCTCGGAAAGAAGAACGGTCAAATACGTGTCAGTGCGTCGATTTATGGAAGCGACGCGAACGGGGTCAGAGTAGAGGTGACTGATAATGGCTGCGGGATGGATGATGAGACGCTTAGGAAGGTCTTTACCTATGGTTTCACGACAAAACCCAAGGGGAAGGGTTCGGGTATAGGGCTTTATCTTTGCCGGTACATCGTTCATCTCGGCGGCGGCGAAATCAAAGTTAAGAGCAAAAAGTCCGAGGGCACGACTTTCACCATATTGCTGCCCGTCTACAGAAAAGACCTGCCGGACGAAAAGACCCACCGTGAGCTTGTCGGGACGGGTCTTTTCACGCCAAAACTTTAAAGCGCGAGCGATATAATGGATTTTTTCTTCAAAGAATATTTTTTGCTTGTTGCAATCCTCGATTACCACAAGCATTCTGACCGGACGGATGATAGGTTTTCCTCCAGTAAAGGGAGTCCTGATGAGCCGGAAGACCGTACTCGTCATTGACGAGGGCGAAGAGAACGCTGATTTCGTCAAACTCTATTTTTCAGGTACCCCGCACGAAGTATTTGTCGCCTCGGGTGCCGAGCCCCGAGAGAAGCTCCTCAACGACACGGATCCGGAAATAATCTTTATAAGCGCCGCGAAACTGCGAGGCCCTCTTCTAAGGGTCCTGAATTTTTTTTCGAAGGCGCATCCCGCCGTTAAGATTTTTAGCCTCGGAAAGGTAAAAGAGGATATCCCGTTTCTTACAAGCGAGCTTAATCTCCCTCTTGAGTCGGATAGTTTCCAGAATGCCGTTCTGAAATTTATGGTCATGCCGCGGGCCTTCCGTGTCGTTATCGTCGATGACGAGAAGGACGTGTGCGAGAATCTCAAAGAATTTCTTGAATTAAGGAAGAATCCCGTTTTCGAGGTCACATACGCCCTTAACGGTCTCGAGGGTTTCAAGGTTATCCAAGGTTTTAAGCCGGATGCCGCCGTTTTGGATGTCAAAATGCCGGTTAAGGGGGGTGTGGAACTTTGCAAGGAGCTTTTGCACACAAGGCTCTGCCGGAATATCGTGATCTTAACGGCCGCAGTTTCGTATGAAGAATTGAGAGAGCTTAGTTCGCAGGGTTCGGTTACTATCTTGGAAAAAGGATCGCCGTCGAGTTATTTCTCGGAGCTTTTATCCACATTGAGAAAGCTCGCCGCCTTCTCCTCATGAACTACCGATTAAAGACGGCACCGAGACGATGAGGGATGAACTTTTCTTAAGAAGGGGATTAGAGAGGCCCCAGGCGAGTCCGCCGTCAAAGAGAAGCCACTCACCCTCGGTGAGAAAATAGTTTTTCTCTTCCACCGTTAATCCCATCTTTCCTATTATGGCCTGAAGAAATATTTTCTTCGCCCGCCCGAGTTTTTTTCCGTCGATTTTCTTTTTCCCGTCGAGAATGATTTTGCCTACGAATACGTCCTTATTTAATGGCGTATAGGAAATAAGGTGCGCCCCTAAAGGTGAGTGTGCGATATCGACTTCGCCTTTTTCGTTGCCCGATAACACAGCGCTGCTTGTTTCACCCTCAGCCCTGCCTATAAGGTTTTTCAATGACAGACCGAAGGAGTGTGAAACCTTTAGGAGGTTTTCAAATGTCGGATTTTGTATTAGGCCAGTTTCCATAGCCGCGATCGTCCCGGGGTGGATGTTAGCCAGTTTCGCGAGCTCGGCCTGCGTGAGGCCGCGCGATTTACGCAATTCTCGGATCACCTTATTGATGGGAAGGGTGTTCGATTTTTGAGGGTTTTTTGCCTTCTTTTCCATTTTATCCCGCTCCTTTTTCCTTAAACCCGGCTTTGTTTTAATGATACCCCATTCACGGTTACTAGTCAAATTGAACATTTAACTAATATTATTAGGAATCGGGCCGTTACCGCCAGAATTTCTTTGATGGCGGGTGTATAGGTTTGTATAGTGTTCGTTTTTAAGCTGCGGTTAGCGGGAAAGCAGTTACTTAAATTTTAGTAAAACCAGAGGGGGGTGAAATGGATAAGAAGAATGATTTACGTTATGCCTTGCAGGATTATTTGGAGATGAGGTCTTTGACAGACCACAGGTTTAACCGCCGCGTTGTGCGGATACTCCTTAACAGGGCAGGTTCGGATCTGGATTCGAAAGTGTATTCGATTCCGTGCTTTCTGTTTAATAAGAACCTTGTTGTGATAAGAAACGGTGAGCCGCGCGGGATCGATAATCTGTTGGTGCTTGACTCCAAGAAGAATCTCAGCCGCGTCTACGGAGATTTTGGTAAATACCTCAAGTATTAGCCGGTTAGCGGGTGAGCGGGTTCTGTAAAACAATGTCTTTGGGCTAAGGTAAAGATGCCGGTTTAGTTATTGGGTGAGGTAGTTGGTGTAAAACCTAACCTTTGCCCAAACACTAAATTGGCCTCTTAACCTTAGCCTCAAGGCTTGATTTACCAGCACACCGGCTAACTCGCTAACCCGCTCACAGCGTAATGGGAGGGCGGGGAACACTGAGGGGTGGGAGGAAGGCCCTTGAGGTTTTCCTCGGCCCCGCTCTCCCGGCACCGCCACCCTGCACCCTGTACCTGGTACAATGTACCCGGTACATTGTACCAGGTACAGGAGGATTTAACCCGTCTCTATTGACTCCAGTCTCTATTTGTGTTAAACTTCCGCCTTCACACCTATTTATTTGCAAACAAAGGAGTTGTATAAATGGGTAGCTTACCCGATAAGGGGGGGCATTTTTCTATATTCGGCGGACGCTATGTTCCGGAGACACTGGTGGCGGCCCTCGATGAATTGACCGTAGCCTATCGTAAGGCAAGGCGTGACAAGTCATTTCAGCGCGAACTGCGATACTATTTGGAAAACTATGTCGGCCGGCCGACTCCGCTTTTCTTCGCCCGGAACCTGACGCGGGTATACGGAGGCGGCAGGATCTATCTTAAACGAGAAGACCTCTGCCATACAGGCGCCCACAAAATTAATAACACAGTAGCGCAGGCCTTGCTCGCCAAGCGCTTAGGAAAGTGCCGCCTCATCGCTGAGACCGGCGCGGGCCAGCACGGTGTTGCGACGGCGACTGCCGCGAGGCTCTTCGGCCTCGAGTGCGAAGTATTTATGGGTGAAGAGGACATCAAGCGCCAGGCCTTAAACGTTTTCAAGATGAAACTTTTGGGCGCCAAGGTAACGCCCGTCACATCGGGTTCAAAGACTCTTAAAGACGCGACAAACGAGGCAATGCGTGACTGGGTCGCGACGGTGGACACGACTCATTATCTTTTAGGCTCGACCGTCGGCCCGCATCCGTTTCCTATGATGGTGCGGGATTTTCAGTCCGTAATAGGCAGGGAGACGAGGCAACAAGCGAGGAAAATTGCAAAGAGGCTTCCCGATTATATTATCGCCTGTGTAGGAGGCGGAAGCAACTCCCTGGGTATGTTTTATCCTTTTCTTAAGGACAGGGTTAAACTGATCGGTATCGAGGCGGCGGGCTTAGGCCTTAATACACATTACCATGCCGCCTCTATTAACAAAGGGCGGACAGGAATCTTACACGGGATGAAAACCCTTGTCTTGCAGGATGAAGAGGGCCAGATTCAGCTCGCCCATTCGGTCTCGGCCGGCCTGGATTATCCCGGTGTAGGTCCCGAGCACGCCTATCTTAAGCATACCGGCCGCGTCAAATACGAGGCGATAACCGACCGCGAGGCGCTCGGCGCCTTCGACGATCTTACCAAGCTTGAAGGCATATTGCCGGCGCTTGAGTCGGCGCATGCCATCGCTTACGCGAAGAAGCTGGCCCGAAGGACAAGGCCGCGCGACGTTGTAGTGGTTTGCCTCTCCGGGCGGGGAGACAAGGATATTGATATCGTCAAAAATAAGCTGTAAGCCGTAAGCTATAAGCTGTAAGTAAAAGCAAATGCGAAACAGGTTAATTAAAAAAATTAATGAGGCGCGCAGGAAAAAATCGAAACTTTTCTGCGCCTATCTTACTCTCGGTTATCCTTCCGTTTCCTTTACGGCAAGGCTGATAGAGGAGCTCGAGAAATCCGGGGCCGATATCATAGAGCTGGGGTTTCCTTTCTCGGATCCCCTTGCCGACGGTCCGACGATACAGGCCTCTTCGGGTTATGCCCTGAGACACAACGTCAAATTTAACGACGCGCTTAGGCTTGTTCGTTCTTTAAGGAAGCGCGGCGTCGGGATTCCGATTATTTTCTTTTCGTATTACAATCCGATTTATCAGCACGGCCTCGCGCGTTTCGCGAAGGATATACGCCGTGCCGGATTCGACGGAGTTATTTCGCCCGATCTTTCGCCGGAGGAGGATCCCGCCTTCGGCCGGGCGTTACGCAAAGAGAAGCTCTCGCTTGTTTATCTTGTGGCGCCCACGTCAAGTTCGCGGCGCATCCGTATGATTGCCCGCAAAACCTCCGGTTTCATTTATTTGGTATCCCTTAAGGGAGTGACCGGCGCGCGCAGAAAACTCGGCGCCGATATCGCCGCTTACGTTGCCAAGATACGAAGCTCCGCAAGTAAGGCTGTTTTGGTTGGTTTCGGTGTCTCTACACCCGGCGAGGCCCGGAGGATTTCTAAATTGGGTGACGGTGTTATTGTCGGCAGCGCTTTTATAGACTCGATTCGCCGCTCAAAATCAAAGCTTAAAACAGTGGCAAGTTTTGCATCCAGGATGATACGCGCCGCAAAAGGAAAGGGATGATTCTTCTCGGTCTTGACATAGGAACGGTGCGTATTGGTGTGGCCAAATCGGATCCGCTTGGTATTATCGCGCAGTCCCTCACGGTTATTGACGCGAAGGACAGGCAGTCCGTAATCGAGTGTCTCCGCAAGATTATCGAGGAAGAGCAGATCGGGAAAATCATAGTGGGGCTGCCGAAAAATATGGACGGGACGTTAGGCCCTGCCGCGAAGGGCGTGATGGAGTGGGTCGGCTTTCTCGCCGCGGGCGTTTCCGTTCCCGTCGAGACATGGGATGAACGGCTCAGCACAAAAACGGCGGAGCGTGTTCTTATAGAAGGCAATTTATCGAGGAAGAAAAGAAAAGAGTGCGTCGATAAGCTCGCGGCGCAGGTTATTCTTCAGCATTATTTGGACTCTTCTAAAAGATGATTACACAGATTTAAAAAATAAAGATTACACAGATTAAGGAAAACCGATTACACAGATTTCAAAAACGGATTAGCCTTTACGTACCTGGTACCGCATTCAGTTAATCCGGCACCAGGTACGTAAAGGCGTTAGAGGTTGATACGATGCATGAGCTGGTGAAGTTTACGAACGGTATGAAGCTTGTCACGGCCGGTATGCCTTTCAGGGATTCCGTCGCCGTCGGTATCTGGGTTAAGGTTGGGGGGCGCTACGAAAAGGAACGCATAAGCGGCATTTCGCACTTTGTCGAGCATCTCCTTTTTAAAGGTACCCGCAAGCGTTCGGCCCGCGATCTCAAGGAGGCCGTCGAGGGCTTAGGCGGCGTCTTCAACGCCTTCACTTCGGAGGAGGCGACCTGTTATTTTATTAAGATTGTCCGGAAACACCTGGCGCTCGCGCTTGATATACTGTCGGATATGGTGCACGAGCCGCTTTTCCGCAAAGAAGATATCGAGCGGGAGCGATCGGTCATTATCGAAGAACTCAGGATGTACCGCGACCTCCCGAGCCATTACGTTCATGAGCTTGTGAATGAATTGCTTTGGCCCGATCAGCCGCTCGGCCGTGCCCTCGTCGGGAGCGAAGAGACCGTCGGTAGCATTTCGAGGAGCGACATCGTAAAGTTTAAAGACGCGTTTTATCACCCCTCGAATCTCCTTGCCGTGATTTGCGGCGAGATAGATCACGATGAGGCCTTCCGGCAGACGGCGCGGTTTTTCCCGGAGACTACAAAGCGTAAGCCCTCCCAGTTTGAGCGCTCACGGGTGCGCCAGACGAAACCGCAGTTTGATATCCGGGATAAGGATACCGAGCAGACGCATTTTGTCATAGGTTTTCACGGCCTATCGAGGTGCGATGAGCACCGTTTTCAGCTCGGGCTTCTGAATATTATTCTCGGCGCCAATATGAGCTCGCGGCTTTATGAGGAGGTCAGGGAGAAACACGGGCTCGCCTATGAAATCCGCTCCCATGCGGGGTATCATCAGGATACGGGTTATTTTACAATCTCTGCCGGCGTTGAGCCGCGCAAGACACCGTTTGCCATGCGCCTGATTCTTAAGGAGCTTGTGAAGATAAAATCCGCTTTGGTCACGAAAGATGAGCTCCAAAGGGCGAAGGATTATTTTATAGGCCAGTTTTACCTTATGTTAGAGGATACGCTGGATAATATGCTCTGGGTGGGCGAGCGGGCGATGTACCTCGGCAAGGTGCCGACACACGAAGAGATACGCCGCGAGATTGAGCGCGTCACGCTGGAGGATATTCAGCAGATGGCGGAGGCGGTGCTGCGCTCCAATCATATGAATATGGCCTTGATAGGCCCCGTCAAAGATAAGCTGAAAACGGAGATTGTGAAAGATTTTCACCTGTGAGGCGAAATGGATAAGAAAACCGTTAAAATTGCGCCGAGTATTTTATCCGCCGACTTCGGCAAATTGGGCGATGAGATCCGCGATGTCGAGCGCGGAGGGTGCGACCTCATACACGTGGATGTGATGGACGGGGTCTTTGTCCCTAATATAACCATCGGGCCGTGCGTCGTCCGTTCGCTCCGCAAATTGACCAAGCTCACGCTGGATGTCCACTTGATGATCGACAATCCCATCCGCTATATCGAGGATTTTCGCAAGGCCGGCTCCGACTGGATCACGATCCACGCCGAGGCCGAGAAGGATATTGAGCTCGCGCTCAAAAAGATTTCAGGCCTCGGGGCGAAGCCCGGCATCTCGATCAAGCCGGCGACGCCGCTCGGCGCAATCAGCAGGTATCTCGATTCCGTACAGCTTGTTTTGATTATGACCGTGGAGCCCGGTTTCGGAGGACAGAATTTTATGCCGGAGGCGGCCGCTAAGATAAAAGAGCTCCGCAAAACTTATAAGGGCCTGATTTCCGTCGACGGCGGGATCACGCCCGAGACGGCCCGGGTGTGCGTTGAGGGTGGTGTCGATATCCTCGTGGCCGGCACTTCCGTGTTTGGCACCAAGGACAGGAAGCTCGCGATAGAGGCTCTACGTGGATAGGATTCACATAAGAAATTTTTCGATTATAGCCCACATAGATCACGGTAAGTCGACTCTTGCCGACCGCTTGCTGCTGCACACCGGCGCTATCACCAAACGCGAATTTCGCGACCAGATCCTCGACGATATGGAGCTTGAGCGCGAGCGCGGCATTACGATTAAGGCGAGGGCGGTCCGCCTCTTTTACAAGGATTACGTCCTTAACCTTATCGATACGCCGGGCCACATCGATTTCACGTTCGAGGTCTCGAAGAGCCTTGCCGCCGTCGAGGGGGTGCTTTTACTCGTCGATGCGGGACAGGGCGTCGAGGCGCAGACGGTAACGAATCTGTTTATGGCCCTTGAGAGAAATCTCACCGTGATACCGATTGTGACAAAGATCGACCTTACGAACGCGGACCGCGAGCGCGCGGCGCGGGAGCTCAAGAAACTTCTCGATATAGACGAAAAAGATATTTTATACGCGAGCGCCAAGACCGGCGAGGGCACCGACGGGATCCTTGAAGCTATAATAAATCGTATACCGCCGCCCTCAGGCCTGAAGGAAAATCCCTTGAGCGCGCTCATATTCGACTCGGTGTTTGATACGTATAAGGGCGTGATTGTTTATCTGCGTCTTATGGACGGTGCCGTTAAGGTGGGAGATCGTGTCAAAATGATGCGTGTCGGGAAGACCTACGAGGTTGAAGAAGTCGGGATTTTTAATCCGAGACCGGAAAAAGTCGCCGTTCTTGAGGCCGGCGGCGTGGGTTACATCACCTGCAATATTAAGGATGTCGCGGACGTGCGGATCGGCGATACCGTGACCCTTGAGAAGAATCCCACAAGCGAGCCCCTTCCGGGCTACCGCGATGTTAAGCCCATGGTTTTTTGCGGGCTTTATACGAGCGACACAAAGTCTTTTCCGGAGCTGAGAGAGGCCCTCTCGAAACTCAAACTGAATGACGCGTCTTTTGTGTATGAGCCGGAGAGTTCGGCCTCGATGGGTTTCGGTTTTCGCTGCGGATTTCTGGGCCTTCTCCATATGGATATAATCCGGGAGCGTTTAGAAAGAGAATTCGATCTCGATCTTATCATTACGGCGCCGAACGTCGTCTATGAGATTACGAAAACGGACGGCGCGGTGCTTTTGGTGGAGAACCCCGCGAAATTTCCCGAGTCTACGCAGATTCAGGAGATGAGAGAGCCGTTTATCCGGGCCGACCTTCTTCTGCCCACCGAGTTTATGGGGGCAATTATGAAACTCTGTCAGGACAGGCGAGGTATTTACAAAAGGACCGAATATATCGATCCGACACGGGTGCTTCTTATATATGAACTGCCTTTTTCGGAGGTGGTACTGGATTTTTATGATAAGGTAAAGTCACTCACGCGGGGTTACGGTTCCCTGAATTATGATTTTATCGGATATCATCCGGCCGAACTTGTCCGGCTGGATATATTGTTAAACGGCGAGCCCGTCGATCCGCTCTCCTCTATAGTGATTAAGGAAAAGGCGCGGGATCGCGGCAAGTTTCTGGTTGAAAAACTCAAGTCCGTTATACCGAGACAACTTTATCAGGTGGCGATCCAGGCCGCCGTCGGCGCGAACGTCATCGCCCGCGAAAATATCTCCGCTATGAAGAAAAACGTTACAGGCAAGTGTTACGGCGGAGATATCACGCGCAAGCGCAAACTCTGGGAGAAGCAAAAGGAGGGCAAGAAGCGCATGAAAAAGGTGGGTCACGTTAATCTTCCGCAAGAGGCATTTATAACAATACTAAAGGTTGAATGAAGTCATAACTTGTGCCTGCCTGCCGGCAAGGCAGGGAACGAAGCGACATAAGTTATGTGGCTAGTTTGCAGAATGATATCCGCCTTCGCCTAATGTAAGCAATGCAATGTAGCTGGCTACGGCGGATTTAATTCGCGCATATAACTTACGTCGCGTTGCTCCGTAAGTTATGCGCTCATTAAAAGTGGAGTAAATCATGCATCCAAAACTTCAGTATCTTTTGAAAGAGTGGGTTGAGCCGATAGCGCTCGCGATAATTCTCGCGTTATTCATACGCACTTTCTTTGTGCAGGCCTTTAAGATTCCGACAAGCTCTATGCGGCCGACCCTGATAGAGGGAGACCGCATCCTGGTCGAGAAGGTTTCGTACCGGTTTCATGAGCCGAGGCGCGGCGATATCGTGGTGTTTAAGTTTCCCCGCGACAAGAAGAAGGATTTCATTAAACGGCTTGTCGGATTCGGCGGCGAGACAGTCGAAATAAAAGGCGGTAAAATCATCATTAACGGCAAGGTCATAGACGACCATCCTGTCATCGCCGGTAATTATTATTATAACAGGGATGACTGGCCGTACGGTCGTGAGGGCGAGCCCGTCCGCATTCCGGAGGGCTGTTATTTTGTTTTGGGAGATAACAGCGCCCAGTCGAGCGACAGCCGCAACTGGGGATTCGTCGAGAAGCGCAATATGATAGGGCGCGCTATCTTTATGTATTGGCCGTTGAACCGCATTAGAGTATTAAAGTAGAAATTAAAAATTAAAAAGTAAAAAGGAAAAATGAAAAAATGCAGACGGATTTATTTAATGCAGAACCTGTAGTAAGGGAAACGCCGGGAGAGAGCCGCTTCAAGCGCCTCAAGTCATTTTTTGACCGCTTTGTCGAGATCCGGATGGACCGCCTGATTATGATTATTCTCGCTTTTCTTCTTTTAGCCGCTCTGGCGTATTCGTTCGGATTCGAACGCGGCGTCTCTGTTACTATGGAGAAGGGGAAGGAGTTTCTGATTCGTGAGGTTATTGAATCCGAAAAGCCGCAGTTGTTACCGACGGCCGTTTCAGGAAAAGCGTCCCCCGCCGCGGTTACGGTGTTGCCTAAACCAACACCCCCGAAGTTTCCGCAGGCCGCTCCTCTTCAGAAGGGGCTCGTCGCGGCTAAAACTGCTTTGGGCGTATCTTCGGCAAAGCCGTCTCTTGCCGCGCCGAAAACTTCCGTTCCTACAGTTTCAATAGCCGCCGGCGTCAATGAGACGGCGGCGGATAAGCCTTATACTATACAGCTTATCACGTATAGTGCCCGCGACAAGGCCCAGAGCGAGATCGACGCCTTGAGCGCCAAAGGGTTTAAGGGTTTTATTATTCCGAGCGGCAAATATTTTGTTGTCTGCGCCGGTTATTACGCTTCGTCGGCCGAGGCCTCGCAGGCCTTGAGAACCTTGAAGGCGAATAAATCGTACGCGGACGCCTATGTGCGCAAGCTAAATCGGTAAGTTTGCCAAGGAGTCGAGAAATGCGTAAAAGGTACATTTTAATTGTATTCGCTGTTGTGTTATTTGTTTCGGTAACAAGCGTTTCTATGTGTGCCGCGGCGGAAGAACTTGATAAGTGGCAGAAAGCAACGGTGCATAATAATCTCGGGCTTAAGCTCGAGGCGGAAGGTAAGCCCGATCAGGCGATAAAGGAGTATGAAAAGGCCATCGAAATTGATTCCGACTGCGCCATGGCGCACAGCAATCTCGCCATCCTCTTTGCGGACCGCGAGCGGTACGAGGAGGCCGAACGCCATTACAAGAAGGCGATTCTCCTTAAACCGGGGGAGGCTTCGTTTCACAGCAACCTGGGGAATCTCTACTACAACATGAAAAACTATCCCCGCGCCGTTAAGGAATACCAGATCGCGGTTAAACTCGATCCGAATATGGCGGTTGCCCACAGCAATTTAGGCGCTACCTACTTAGAGCGCCAGACGCTGAGCCTGGCGAGGCACCACCTTACGACCGCCATTAGTCTTGACCCCAATCTTGCGATGGCGTATGTGAATTTGGCCAATGTAGCGGTTCAGGAGGGGAAGCACGCTGAAGCCAAAGAGAACTTGGAAAAGGCGTTAAAACTCGATCCAAACCTGGCAGATGCTTATTTTAGTCTGGCGAAAATATATGAATCCGAGTATAATAGCGCCCTCGCGATAAGGAATTATTCCGAATTCTTAAGGCGCGTTAAATCCGGCGAGAATTTCGAGGAAGCAAAGCAGCGTTATATGAGAATCGTAAACGCTGCCAAATCAAAGAGATAGGAGAATCCGAGAATGACACAGCATTCAAGTTTGAGGGGCGAAGGCATGGGCAGCCGCCACAGGAATGTGCTTAAGCGGTATGAGCGGATAAAGAAGCTTAGGGAGGAGGAGAAATGGAAAGAGGAACGTTCCGTCTTCGGCCTCCCCAAGGTTAAATCGATTAAGGTAAAGGTTAGGAAGGCCAAGGCTGCCGAAAAAGCTGAAGGAGCGGCGGCGGGGGGAGTGGCTACAGGCGCAGCCGGGCAGGCCGAACCGGCTGCGGCGTCTAAGGCGGTGTCTAAGACGGCGGCTCCGGCGGCGGAAAAAAAAGCCCCGCCACCAAAGAAGGCCTGATTAGAATATGGAAATACGACCGTTCCATCAAGGCGATAACGACGAGGTAGTCAATCTTGTTGTTTCCATAATGAAGGCGGAGTTTCCGCGCGATGAAAAGGCTTTTCCTATCGATGACCTTAAAAACATAACCGCTAGTTACGGCGGAAAAAGCGAGCGGTTTTTTGTCGCGACATCCGGCAGGGAAATCGTCGGGACGGTCGGCGTGAAGCGCGAAGACGGCCGCACGGCCATGCTGAGGCGTATTTTTGTTAAGCCCTCGCACAGAAGGCAGAAGATCGGTCTCACCCTTATCAGAAAGGCGATAGACTTCTGCCGCGAGAATGGCTACGAGACGGTTGTTTTTAAAACCACATCACGTATGAGCCGTGCCATCCAACTGTGCGAACGCAACGGTTTCCGCGAGAAGGCGAGAATTGACCTTGGCGGCGTTGAGCTCCTCAAGTTTTCATATTCGATCGCCGGCAATAACGTTGCTGCATCCTCCAAATAAGACCCGGAGGTGATTATGGCCTTTTGGAAAAACGCGAAAAAGGATAGTTTAAAAGTTCTGACGGAGAAGGAAATACGGGAGAGGCTATACGGTGTCTCCCACGATACGGGTGTGCCGGCGGCTAAGACAGTATTCAAAGCCGGGGAGGCCACGAAAGAGAACGTACCTTCGCTTATCGAGAAGGATCTCTTTCAGACTGAAGTTACGCCGCCCGCGGATGCGGTAAAACATGAAGGGGCTGTTGACGAAGCTGTCGGCCCTGTGGTTACACCTCCCGCGGAGAAGAAGGATGAGGCATCATCGCGCCGTGCCGCCCAGGTGAAAGATGAGGATCTGCGCGCCCGCGCGAAAGAGCTTGAGCTCAGGTTTGAGGAAGAGGCAAAATCCATTGAGGAAAGACCGATTGAGGAGTATTTCCCGTTCGCGAAACCGCGGAAGGGAATTTCGCTTGAGCCGGCCGTGAAATTCTTTGGTATCTTGGGGAACGTTGCACGCCGTCTGAAGGGGCTTCCGATCAATTATATCCTTCTTATCGCGGGCAGTGTCGCGGGTTTTGTTATTGTGTTTAATGTTGTGAGTAATATCGCTTTAAAGCGCGACGTTGAGCTCGGTGTTCCCTTAGAGAAGAAGGCCGAGAACAGCTTGTCCTCTCAGGTGGTAAAGGGGGTATCCAAGCCTGGCAAGGCGGAATCCCAGCCACAGGCGTCCAAGCAACCTGTATCCGTAAAAGGCCGCTATACCGTGCAAATTTGCGTTTATCAGAACGAAGACGGGGCAAAACTCCTCGTTAAGGATTTGTGCGGTAAAAAGCTTATCGCCTTTTATGATTCGTTTGTAATTCGGCAGGGGCGGAAGATGTTCCGGGTTTGCGTGGGGCGCTACGATACGTTTCAAGAGGCCGAAAAAGCGCTTCAGGTCTTCCGTGGCGACCCGCGGCTCAAAGATTTTAAAGACAGTTTTGTTCATTCGGTCGCTTCATCCGCATCTTGATCTAAAGGAGAAGGCGTTTTATGTGGGACGGGTTGAATCATCGCAGGTTTCCACGGCTCGACATTAAGTGCGAAGTCTTTATCCGGGATCAGGAGTCCTCTTATACGGTATCTACCCATACGGAGAATGTGGGCGCGGGCGGCGTATGCATCGTGCTCGCCAAGCCTCTCAGACGGTATTCGATCGTCGAAATCAAACTTTATCTTGGCGATAACCTGCCTCCCGTCGAGTGCGTCGGCAAAGTCGTGTGGATCATAGAAGAGAAGACGCTAAGCGTACCCGAAAGAAAATATGATATGGGAGTGGAGTTTCTGACAATCAGCCATTTCGACCGCGAACGTATCCGCAAATTCTTAAGCAAAGAAGCCGCCGTCCGCGGAGATAAAAGCTGATTTCCCATGAGCAAAGATTCTTCTTTCGATATTGTTTCGGAGGTCGACCTGCAGGAAATTGATAACGCTATCAATCAGGCGCGGAAGGAAATAGCCCAGCGCTTTGACCTCAAGGGCACCAAGTGCAGGATCGATTTTGATAAGAACGAAAAGCTGATAGTTCTAGTCGCCGATGACGATATGAAGCTCAGAAGCCTTAAGGATATTCTTGCCCTACGGCTGGTGAAGAGAAGCGTTTCGTTAAAGGCGATTCATTACGGCGGCCCTGTGCAGGCGGCGGAGGGTACGCTGCGCGAAGAGGGCAAGATTATACAAGGTATTCCGCAGGATGATGCCAAGGAGATTGTGAGGGACGTAAAGGATTTGGGCCTCAAGGTTCAGGCAAGCATTCAAAGCGATAAGGTACGGATCTCGGGAAGGCAAAGAGACGACCTTCAGGCGGTGATTACGGCAATCCGGTCCAAGGACTATCCTATTCCGCTGCAATTTACGAACTACAGGTGAGTGATGGATTTTAGTGGTTTAAAGAATCTACTTGAGGACAGAGAAAAGCTGAGTCAGCTTCTTAAGGATGACGGTTTCAGGAAATTAATCGAGAACCCGAAAGTTCGGGAACTCCTTCGCGACGAAAGTTTTATCAAGGCGGCGCAATCGAAGAATATATTTAAGTTAGTTACAAATCCCGCCTTTCAGCAAATAATGCAGGATAATGAATTAAGAGGCATTTTATTGCAATTAAATACTTCGGCAGGCAGTATTTAATGGTATTTTTTTTGGTCATGGCCTTGTTTTTTAAGCATTGTGTGCTATACTTTTTTTATCAGAATAAAGAAAGTGGTTTTCTCGTATTTTTATGGATGTAAAAACTGAGTTTGTTGTACTGAATTCAGTTGGCGATACCGATATAATAAATATAACGAACGAGGTTGAGAATAATCTTAAAGACACAGGCTTCCGGGAAGGTTCAGTTACGATTTTCTCGTCCGGTTCCACAGGAGGCTTGACTACTATCGAGTATGAGCCTGGATTAAAAAAAGATTTCAGGCGCTTGATGGAAAAGATTGTTCCTAAAGCTGCAAAGTACGAACATGATGAAACTTGGCATGACGGAAACGGTCATTCGCATCTCAGATCATCTTTGGTGAAGCCAAGCCTGACCGTGCCGTTTGCCGAGGGAAAACTTTTATTGGGAACGTGGCAGCAAATCGTTTTTGTTGATTTTGACGTGCGTCAAAGGCGTAGAGAAATTGTGACGCAATTTATAGGCAAGTAATCATAATTCTAAGAGGGGGACGGAAGAGGAGGACGCGAATGGAGAAAGAAAGGAGAAAGTTCAAAAGGTTTGATACTTACATGAGTATCAAATTCAAGGTCGCTGAGCCTAAAAAGCTGCGAGGGATTTGCCTGAGCAAAGATCTTTCCCGCGAGGGCATAAAGATCGCAACTAACGAGGCCATCGAATCAGGTTCGCTTCTTGATCTGGAAATTGATATTCCGGACGATCCCAAGCCGGTCAGCACCACGGGAGAAATTGTCTGGCGCAGGAAGCTGGAAGGCGGCGAGCGGAGCTATGAGTACGGCATTCGTTTTGCGTCGATGGATCCGGTCGATAAGTTCCGTGTGCTGGACTATGCCTACAATAACTGGCTTGAGACGAAAGTGAATGATTTTTCCGATCCCGAAAAGATTCCGGATATAGGGTAGCTCCTCACAAGTTGTTTCAATGAGTCTGTCTTTAGAGGTTTTCCCCGCATAATATTCTTTTCGAAAGTTTTTCAGTCCTTTTCCCATCCTTAAAATTGTCTAGAACCTTAAGGCTATATTTCCCCTTCCCAGTCTCGCCGGGAAAGGGGACGCAGCCTTAAGGTTTTCCTGCTGATTAATAAGATTAAAGCGCGAAAATAGCGTGTCGATAACTACCCTGTGGGTCTATATACAGAGGGCGGGCTATGATTTTTACTTTTCCAATCTTTAAAAGATGGGGTATGGACGCCGGCGGCTACGGTATTAAACGCCTCCGAGTCTTCGCTCAATTGTCTAACTACGACATTCAGGCCATAGAGCGCAAGGCGCGCCTCGTCGAATACAAAAAAGGGGACGTTATTTGCCGCGAGGGAGAGGCCTCGGGGAATTTCTATGTCATCCTCGCCGGACGCTGCCGGTTTTTTCGTAAAGATGAGTCGGGGAGGGATCGGGCGGTAAAGCATCTCTACCGTTACGATTATTTCGGGGAAATGCCGCTTCTTACGGGAGGAGCGCATTCTGCCTCGGTCGAGGCCCTGAGCGACACCATCGTTCTGGAGTGGGGGAAAAAGGATTTTGACTATATAGTCAAGACGTATCCGCCGGTATCGCTCGAGATAGGGCGTATCCTCGAGCGCGGCCTCAGGGATGAGTCAAGCGGGCGGACGAGCGAGGTGCGGATTGCTTCTGTCTGGCGTTATCCTCAGGGTTTGGGCGCCAAGACCTTTCTTGTCAGTATGGCTTCCATGCTCGAGCACGATGCCAAGAAGCGGGTTGTCGTTGTCTTATCGAGCCATTTCTTAAAAGATTTTCTGTCGGAGGGGGCAAGGCCAAGGTTTTTGAGCCTGAGGAACGCATCATCGCTCGACAAAGGGAAGTTCGAGGAATATCTCTTCAGCCATCCGTCGCGGTTTTCCGTGCTTTTCCTGGACGAGCGCGATTTGGCGGGGGATTTCGAGAAAGAAGTCGGACGGCTCTTGTCCTCGCTTGTTGGGAGATTTGATGTTGTGTTGTTCGGCCATCCTCAAGAATTTCAAGCCGTCTCCCGCGCCGTTATAAAACAATCGGACGCTGTTTACCTTCTAACCGACGGAGAGCCTTCGCATCTTGAGCGGTGCCGCGTTGTTATAGATGAGCTTTGCCGGTCATGCCAGCTTATGGGGGATGAAATCCGGCTACTTATTTCAGAGGCGCAATATGTCGACAGGACCTCGCTTGCGGAAAAGGAAAGGTTTTTAAAGCATAAGGTTTTTTATTATCTTCCCCACACCCCGGATCTGCGCAATTTTGATCTCAAGCAGGCGGAGCCGTACGTTCTTAAGTTTTCCGATACGTCTTACGCGCGCTCAATTCGCTATATTTCGAGGGAACTATGCGGCAATCTCATCGGCCTCGCCCTTGGAAGCGGGGCGGCGCATGGCCTCGCCCATGTCGGCGTCATTAAGGTGTTGGAAGAAGAAGGCATAGACATTGATATTATAGCTAGCTCGAGCATGGGCTCGTTCGTAGGGTCCTTGTGGGCGGCGGGTTATAAGGCGAAAGAGCTCGAGATAATCGGCATGAGCCTTAGGGGACAGAAAGGGCTTCTGCGTATTTTTGGTGTCTCTGACGTCGGCCTTCCCAAGGGCGGGTTTTTGAAGGGGCGCGGTATCGTCAGGTTTCTGCGCGGGTTTCTGGACAAGAAGACGTTTCGGGATCTAAAAATTCCGCTTTGCGTCTTGGCGACGGATCTTAACACCTCGGAGGAGGTAGTTTTCGAAGACGGCGATGTCGTTGACGCGGTGCGCGCCAGCGTTACTATTCCGGGCGTTATGTATCCTCACAAGCTAAACGGCCGTTATTATATTGACGGGGGCGTTGTAAATCCGCTTCCTATAAGCGTGCTTGCGAAACGCGGCGTCAGGAAAATTATTGCCGTTAACGTGTTTCCGTCACCGGAAGATTACATCGAGCGCGATGAGATATTGAAGGTTTCGAACGATGAGATAGAGCGCCGGATACGGAAGAAAGCGCTGCCTATACGTTGGTTTTGGCTCACCAAGAAGTGGTTTCTTGAGAATTTCGGCATTAACGCGTTCAACGTTTTAATGAATACGCTGCTTTATATGGGGTATGGAATGGCCAGGCAGGCAAGCGCCGAGGCGGATGTCGTGATTCATCCCGTGATTTGCGACGCTTTCTGGGGAGACTTCTTTTCCCCGGAAAAGTTCTTTAAAGTAGGCGAAGAGAAGACCCGTGAGAAGCTAGACGAAATCAAGAAGCTCGTTTACGAGTAGTTTTGTCCCGTATTTTCCCCAATTCCTTGACTTGCCTATAGTTGTGTGTTAAACTTCCTTTCACTTTTCTTCAGGTACCTAAACTTGTGGTACCTTACAATGGTGCCCAAATTGGCTGTAAAATGGCAAGGATAGACGCTTTACGAACTCTGCGGATTCTTATACTTGTTCAATCTCTTGTAATCTTGCTCGGGTGTACGGCAGCGCATCGCGAGATTATCCAGCCGACAATCCGGATCCCCGAATTTTATTCCAATAAGGAATCGAAAAACGGCCTCACGGTCGTTGTTGACCCGTACCTAGTGAAAGGGAAGGCCGCTTACGTTTTTGGGCGCGATTTGTGCTCAGATGGCTTATATCCGATCCATTTACTTTTATGGAATAAAGGTTCCAGGCATTTTGATTTCTCAGGCGCGGAAGCGCTGCTCATCGGCGAGACGGGCGATAAATTTTCCCCGCTTGGGGCCGACGCCGCGTTACGCGAGATTAAGGGCGCTTTTTTTGATCCGAAAAATATCGGCTACGGCGTTTTGGGGGCACTCGGTTTGGTTGTTACCGCGACTTGCGACGGCACTGCGGCGATAGATTCTTATATCGCCGACAGAAAGGCCAAACCGTTAGAAAAAGGGCGGTATTGGGCGAAGAATACGATCGCCCCGGCCCAAGAGAATGATGGTTTTTTACTTTTCCCGTTCGGTAAGGATAAAAAGAGGGCAAAATACCTGTTTATGCAAAGCTTCCGGTTTGTTTTAGGCAACGTGCGGTGTGTTGAGACGGGCGAGACGATTACTTTCGATATACCTATAAAAGAAAAAGCCGAAGGCGAAAAGAAGCCTTCGTTATGGTGAACATATTGCCGAAGATGAGCGTCTTTAATTTTTTTATCCTTCTTTTAGCGGTTTTTGTCCTCGTTATATTTCTTTTCCAGAGTACCTTGCCGGTCTTCCTAAAGACTTTCTTCAGTTCCAGACTATCCGCGGCGTTGGACGCGGATGTGACGATTGACGACATTATTTTAAACTTTTTTGTCGGGACGATACGTTTCGAAGGCCTCAAAATAGAAGGTGCGCACGCGGAGGGCGTGTCCGTCAGCATCAGGTCTAAGGAGTTGGTTGTTGATTTTAATCTGATAGAACTCTTGAGGAGAAAGATAGTCCTCGACTCTGTTAGGTTCAATCGCGTCTCGGTTGTATTCGAAGCCGAGAGGCGGGAAGGCCGTCTTCAAAGAGCGCCATCGGCGTTCGGTCTTATTGTGGCGAAATCTGTCGTTGATTTCGATAGCAACCGCCTGTTCAAGGAAGACTCGGAAGGCAGTAGTAGGGCAGCGGCACATCCCGGGAAAATAGCCGTTGCCGTCGCGAAGCATTTCGCCAGGCCTTTTGTTATAAGAAAGATCGCTGTGGAAAACGCGAATGTTTTTTTTGTGGATTATACCGAGGACGGTAAAGCGCTTCAAACCGGCCTTGAGGATATTGAAGCGTTTATTGATGAGATACGGTATCCCGCTCGGGCGGACGGGAAAATAGAATTTAAATTGTCGGCTATCGTTTCTGCGACAAAACTTGGGCGCGCGAGCGCGAACGGCACGATACAGCCTTACCGACAGGGGCTTGATTTCTCTCTCGCTTTAGACTTGGACGACATCTACATTCCTCATTTCAAATCCTATCTTTTTTCGGGGCGCAATTATGATATTTATGGCGGCAGATTCGACTTGCGTTCTAAGATGATCTGCCGTAATGGTTTTATTCGCTCGAAGAATGAAGTTACTCTTTCCGATCTTGAACTCGCCGCCCTCGGAGAGCAGGCAAACACAGTGGACGATACCTTCCGCTTGCTTAAGTTGTCGGGAGGCGTTTTCGCGATATTACTCAATCGCGCGACTGCAAGCGGGTTAACGTTTACATTTGGTCTCGATGCCGATATCAATGATCCGCGCCTCGCGGATGGTAAGATTATAGCGGATCGTTTCTTGCCCTCGCTCGAAAAAAGGCTGGTCGCGCTGCTTAAGGAAACGCCCGGCGGCATGCGCGGCCTCTTGGGTTCTTTAATTACTCTGCCTTCGTGGAGCGCATCGGAGAAAGAGGCGGCTTAGAAGCAGTGACTCGTGAATCGTTACCCGTGGCTCGCAGAAAAACCCGAGCCTTTATGGAACGCGGGGCACGAGACACGGGTGACGGATCACAAAATGATGGGCCTGTAGCTCAGCTGGGAGAGCGCCACACTCGCATTGTGGAGGTCACGAGTTCGAATCTCGTCAGGTCCACTTTTTTAAAATGACAAATGACAAAATCCCTGCCTTACCGGCAGGCAGGCAGGGATTTATTAAATATGACCAAGCCAATTATGATTGACAAGACAAAGAAGATCTACGATGCCTTAGTCTCCGGGTTGCGTAAATTTGTCTCGGAGAGCGGTTACAAGAAAGTTGTGATAGGCCTGAGCGGCGGGATAGATTCCGCGCTTGTTGCCGTTATCGCCTCCGATGCCCTCTCGCACCGTAATGTTATAGGGATGTCAATGCCCGGCCCTTTTTCAACCCAATCAAGCGTCGAAGACGCCCGTCTCGTTGCGGTCGAGCTCGGCATTGATTTCCGCCAGAGGCCCATCGCTCATTTGTACGATGCCGTGCTGAAGGAAATTATCGGGGCGAAGGAGAAAGAAGGCCTTGTCGCGAAGGAGCGCTCGTCAATCACGGTCGCGATGGAGAATCTGCAGGCGCGTCTCAGGGCCGTTATTTTGATGTACATTGCCAATGACGAAAACGCGCTTCTCCTTGCCACTGGGAATAAATCGGAGATTGCCATGGGTTATTGCACCCTGTACGGCGACACCTGCGGCGCTATAAATATCCTCGGCGATGTTTATAAGACCGAGGTTTACAAACTCGTCTATTACCGGAACAGCGTCGGATGTGTGATACCGGATTCCGTTATAAATAAAGTCCCATCCGCCGAACTTAGGCCCAACCAGAAAGACGAGGATTCGCTCCCGCCTTATGACGTCTTGGATGAGATACTCAGGTATTATATTGACGAAGGCAAGAAGGCCTCCCGTATTACTAAAATTCTCGCCGGAAAGGCGAGTCCCGCCGTGGTCAACGAAGTCATTCTCAGGTTCGTTAGGAATGAATATAAGAGAAGGCAGGCCCCTCCGATTATTTGCCTAAGGCGGAAGAACTGGATAGACAAATGGAAACCGTAGGTATTCCCCGAGAAATCAAATCCGGCGAGAAGAGGGTCGGCCTGACCCCCGCGGGAGTTCAATATTTGGTTTCTCATAAGGTGCCCGTGATCGTCGAGCGTGACGCCGGCAAGGAGAACGCTTTCCCGAATGAGGCGTATGAAGCGGCTGGGGCGCGTATAGCGGCTTCGCGCGAAGAACTCTGGTCTTCCGCGACGTTGAAAAAGAAGGTAAAGGAGCCGCTCGCCGAGGAGTTTCCGCTTTTTAAGAACGGGCAGGTATTATTTGCATTTTTGCACCTCGCCTCTCCGGCCCAAGAGAGCTTGACAAGGAAGCTCTTGAGCTCGCGCCTTACCGCGATAGCCTACGAAACCATCATGGTCGGCAATTACACGCCCATACTTAAGCCTATGAGCATCATCGCGGGGGTGTTCGCCGGTTATTATGCCGGCATATATAAACACCTTGCCGAGGTGCGCGGCGGCAAGATTATCTACAGCAATATCACGAAGGATGTCGTATCCAGCGTGGCGGATAAGTATCCCGAGATTCCGCTCGGATTTCCTCCGGGGAATGTCGTTGTCTTGGGCGGCGGGCAGGCAGGCCTAAAAGCGGCAGAGACGTGTGTCCGCATGGGTGGGAAAGTAGTCGTGACGGAACTTAACGAAAGGCGCCGCCGGTTTCTTTATGATTATTTTATGGATTTAGGGCTGGGCATTACGATATTGGACGCGAAGAAGGAATACGAGGATTACCTTTATGAGGCCGATGTCATAATCGGCTGTGTTTACCTTATCGGAAAGCGCGCGCCGGTTATAATTCCGAATAAGCTGCTCGGCGAGATAAGCGCCGATAAAAAGAAATTGATTATCGATATTGCCGTGGACCAGGGCGGAAATATTGAGGGATCACATCCTACGACTTACGATGATCCCTTGTACGTTGACCCATTCGGCAATCTGCGGTTTGGTGTCGTGAATATGCCGTCCTTCGCGGGCCGCCAGGCAAGCGAGGCCTTGGAGCGCGCGACGCTGGATTACACTTTGGCTCTGTGCGGGGGCGTGGATCAAGCCTTGCGTTTGTGCCCGGAACTTAAAAGCGGCGTTAATGTGAGAAACGGCGAGATAGTGCATCCGGAAATTCTTCAAATTTATAGGTCGATTGTTTCTTAAAGGGCAATATGGAGGGAATAATAAAAATGAGAAAGTTTAATTGTTGTCTTGTCGTCGTACTCTTTTATGCCGTGTTTTTCTCCGGCTGCCAAACGGAAGATGCCGCCTCAAAGGTAATCGCCCCAGTTGCCAAGCCGGTCGTCGACACGACGGATGATGTGCTTCAGACCCGCACCTTACAATCTGAAAGCGGCGCGGGACCAAAGGCCGTGATCTTTCCCAACGAGAAGAGCGACGAAAGGGACGACGCCGGCGACCATGGGACGAAGCAGTTCAAGCTGCAGTTTTAAGTTTTTATGCCTCGGCGGTACGGTGTTTTTTATGTTTCGTTTCCTTACGAGGGATATATCCGGGTTATTTTCTCAGGTTACAAAGTCCGATCGGTTGCTTTTTGTAAATCAAAGCCGAAGACGCCTCAGGAAGATAGACACCCCCGGCTTCTAGAAAACTCTCTAAGGCAGTACTTCAAAGGCAGGAAAGTTTCTTTCTCAAGTTTCTCTTTGGATTGGAATCAAGGAACGGTATTTCAAGGGAAGGTCTGGAAAAGGGCGCGATGCATCCCTTACGGTAAGACACGCACTTATCGGCAGATCGCGGAGGCGGTTGGTAAGCCGCATGCCGCGCGCGCGGTGGGGAATGCGCTAAACGCCAATCCCTTTTTGATTTTGGTTCCTTGCCACCGCGTTGTTTCAAAAGGCGGCTTAGGTGGTTTTAAACCGGGACTTAGTCTAAAAAGGGCTTTACTCAGGCTCGAAGGCTCAAAAACGCTATTTGACACTTAAGGGCATGGATGCTATAATGCCACAAAAATAGGAGGAGCGAATATGGAAGCATATTGTGTTAAGTGCAAGGCGAAGAAAGAGATACAGGACGCAAAAGAAGATGTTTTGAAGAACGGACGGAGGGCATTGAAGGGTAAATGCCCAACTTGCGGAACCACTCTCTGCCGTATTCTTGGCACGAAATAATTGCTAGTCGTAACCCGCAATGATATTAAGGGTTGCGGCTTTGTACTAACAAAAAAGGCATACAGAACTCGTGTATGCCTTTTTTGTGTAAAAAGGCGATTACACAGATTCGAAAACAAGATTACGCAGATTAGCTTTTTCTCTAATCTGTGTAATCGGCTTTCTTAATCACTGTCTGCCGGCGGGTGTGTAATCATGCGTGATTTTTGAAAGGTTTTATGCATCCCAAATCAATAGCGCTTTTAGCCAAAGAGGCCTGCGAGGAGAAAAAGGGGACCGACGTTGTTATCCTCGATCTCCGCGGCCTCAGCTCCATTTGCGATTTCTTTGTTATCGCCTCCGGCGGTTCCGACCGCCATGTTGCCGCGCTGGCCGATAATGTCCAGTTTAAACTGGAAGAAAAGAAGGTCGATATCGGGCATATCGAGGGCCTTCGCGACGCCCGGTGGGTGCTGATAGATTGCGGCAGTGTTATCGCGCATGTGTTTTACAAAGAGACGCGTTTCTATTACGGCCTGGAGAGGCTGTGGGGCGATGCGCCCCGCGTCTCGTAGTTTGAGGCTTTTTTATGAAATCTAAAGTGGAGAAACTAATCTCATCAACGCTTGGCGAGATATGCTTAGCGCTTAAAGCCGAGCTTCCCAAAGATTTTTCCTTCGAGATAGACATTCCCCGGAATCCCGGGCACGGTGACCTCGCCGTTAACCTCGCTTTTAAGCTTTCGAAAATTGTACGCAGGAATCCCCTCGAGATTGCCCAGAGTTGCGCGACCATCTTAAGAAGGCGCCTTAATGAAAGCCCGGAGTTTACCGACGCCTTCCGCGCGATTGAGATAGAAGCGCCCGGTTTCATAAATTTCTTTTTTGAGCCCGCCGGCCTCGCTGATTCACTCATCGAGATTAAGCGCTCCGAAAAAACTTACGGCTCGTCGAAGCCCGCCGTTAAGAAGAAAGTGATCGTGGAATATGTGAGCGCCAATCCGACGGGGCCGCTTACCATCGCCCACGGCAGGCAGGCCGCGCTCGGAGATTCGCTCGCGCGGATATTTTCTTTTGCGGGTTATGACGTCTACAGCGAGTTTTATTTAAACGACCTCGGCCGCCAGATCGAAATACTCGGCAAAAGCGTATACGCCCGTTACGCCGAGCTTTGCGGAGGGAAGGCAGTTTTTCCCGAGGACGGCTATAAGGGCGAATATGTAATGGAACTTGCCGAAGAGCTGAAGGCAAAGCACGGTAAAAGTCTTTTAGACAGGGAAGACGCTGTATCGTTTTGCGCGGACTGGGCGGCGAAGACAATATTGAACGGGATAAAACTTGACCTGGCGAGCGTGGATGCGCACTTTGACAATTTTTTCAGCGAAAAGAGCCTAAGACAATCCGGAAAGATCGAGAAGGTTCTGGATTTGTTGAAAAAGAAGGATTTGATTTATGAGAGCGAAGGCGCCGTTTGGTTCCGCTCTACCAAGTTGGGCGACGACAAGGACAGGGTAGTACGCAAGTCAACCGGCGATTACACCTATCTTGCCCCTGATATCGCCTACCATAAGGATAAATTTGACCGCGGCTATGAGGTAATAGTAAACCTGTGGGGGCCCGATCATCACGGCTACGTCCCCAGGCTTAAGGCCGCGTGCGAGGCGTTGGGTTTTGAGAAGGACGATATCCACATACTCATCGTCCAGCTCACGACGCTTTACCGTAAAGGAGAGCCCGTCAGGATGTCGACGCGGGCGGGCGAGTTTGTTACCCTGCGCGAGCTTCTCGACGAGGTCGGCCCCGATGCGACCCGGTTTTTCTTTCTTATGAGGAAGACCGACAGCCACCTCGATTTCGACCTTGAACTCGCGAAACAGAAGTCGATGGATAATCCCGTTTATTATCTGCAGTACGCGCACGCCAGGATCTCGAGCATTGTACGGCACTCGGAGATGGCACTTACGGATAAGGCCGATACCAATCTGATACGGGAGAAGGAAGAGCTCGTTCTCGTGAAGAAGCTGAATGATTTTCCCCATATAGTCAAGCAGGCGGCCGATAGCCTTGAGCCCTACCGCGTAATCGATTATCTCAGGGATCTCGCGGCGACCTTCCACCAGTATTATCATATCCACCGTGTCGTTACAAAAGACGAAGCGCTTACCCGCTCACGGCTTCTTCTTATAGACTGTGTGCGCATTGTCTTGAGGAACGGCCTTATGCTCTTAGGGGTTTCCCAGCCGGAGAAAATGTGAGTGCGAAGAAAATACTTTTCCTTGTCGGTCCTACCGCGAGCGGAAAGACCGAAATCTCCGTAAAACTTGCCCGGCGCCTCGGCGCTGAAATAATTTCGGCCGATTCCATGCAGGTCTACCGCGGTATGGATATCGGGACGGACAAACCCTCAAGTACCGAACGCAGGATTGTTCCGCACCATATGATTAATATCCTATCGACGAGTGAGAATTTCTCCGTTTTTGATTTCAGGAGACGCTCGCTCGACGCTATTTTAAAAATTGAGAAAAAGCGGAGACTCCCTCTTGTGGTCGGGGGATCGGGGCTTTATATTAAGGCCATACTTGACGGTTTATCCGAACAGCCGGGCGCAAGCTCCCGCCTAAGAGGCCGCCTCAGGCGTTTAGCCGCGGAGAAAGGCCTCGGTTTTCTTTATAGTCGTCTCGAAAAGCTCGATCCCGGCGCTGCTTGCAGGATTAATTCAAACGACGAGCGCAGGATCATACGTGCCCTTGAGGTTTACGAGCTCTCGAAGCGGCCCTTGACCGAATGGGAAAGAAGGACAAGTCCGCTCGAGGAGTTGGGATATGAAGCGCGGGTATACGGACTTTTGTGGGATAGGCCGGCGCTTTATAAGCGTGTCGAGGAGAGGGTAGAAAAGATGTTTGACGCGGGGCTCGTCAAGGAAGCGAGACGTCTTTTTAAAAAGAGGCTTTCCCAAACGGCGCGCCAGGCAGTGGGATATAAGGAATTATTCGGATATTTCAGGGGGGAGAAGACTCTGGAGGAAGCGAAGGAAGAAATAGTCAAGGATACGCGCCATTTGGTCAAGAAGCAGATGACCTGGTTTCGTAAGGATAATCGGATCCGCTGGATTGAGATGAATGGAACGAAGTCCGTTGAGGATGCGGCAGGCGAGATCGAGAAAGATGCTTCGGGATGGTTT
>JAQTRP010000065.1 GCA_028711765.1 Candidatus Omnitrophota bacterium
CTCTGGGCACACCATAAAGAACTACAGGATCGACCTGCGCGAATTTTGCGGATTTTTAAACGGGAAAGAACTCGAGTGCATCGATTATCTCGAGGTCAGGAAATTTCTCGCCTACCTTAAAGACAAAGGATATTCCAAGAGCACCATTTCCAGGAAATTGGCATGCCTAAGGTCTTTCTTCAAGTTCCTCGCGCGCGAGAATTTTCTTAAGGTGAACCCGGCGGCGAGCATCTCGACACCCAAGCGCGACAAGAAATTGCCCACGTTTCTTGATATGGATGAGATGGATAAGTTGCTTAACGCGCCGGTTGGAGATCGTCTTGCATCCCGCCGCGACCGTGCGATCCTAGAGACACTTTATGGCTCGGGCATCCGCGTAAGTGAGCTC
Source organism: Candidatus Omnitrophota bacterium (assembly GCA_028711765.1). GTDB lineage: Bacteria > Omnitrophota > Omnitrophia > Omnitrophales > JAQTRP01 > JAQTRP01. Next base: position 389 of record JAQTRP010000065.1, read on the forward strand.
GTGGGACTTAACATCGAGGACGTAGACTTATTCAGCGGGCTTGTCAAGGTCCGCGGCAAGAGGAAAAAGGAGCGCATAGTCCCGATCGGGTCTCTCGCGGTTAAGGCGATCGAGCAGTATCTTAAGAAAAGAAGCGATAAGGAGCCGCCCTCCAGAGACGCACTTTTTCTCAATAAGAGCCGGACGCGGCTTACGGATCGCAGCGTGAGACGCATGATTCTGAAGTACACGAAGAAGGCCGCGATAGGAAAGGAAGTCTCCCCCCACACCCTGAGGCATAGTTTTGCGACCCACCTCCTTGACCGCGGCGCCGACCTAAGGAGCGTCCAGGAGCTTTTGGGTCACGAAAATCTGTCGACAACGCAGATCTACACCCATATTACGACCAAGAGGCTAAAGGAAGCGTACGAAAAGGCACACCCGAGGGCTTAGCGATGACGATTTTATACAATATCTTTTTTATTGTCTTTGGTATTATTTATCTGCCGTTTTTCCTTGCACGGCTCCGGCAGGCTGAAAGTCCCCGAAAGCTCGTGGGGGACAGATGCGGTCTTTTGTCGCCCTCGCTTATTCAGTCGGTCGGAGGCCCCGTAGATAAAACTCTTGGGAAATCTATCAACGGGGCAGGTAAGAAGGTGATTTGGGTTCACGCCGTAAGCGTCGGCGAGGTTATGGCGGCCGGTGTTTTCATCAAGAAACTCAAGGAGCGTTTTCCTTCGCATATCTCTTTGGTTTCCACCGTGACGCCAACGGGCCAAAAACTTGCGAAGTCGCTTTGCGGCCCGGACAGGGTATTTTACTTTCCGTTTGATTTGAGTTTTATTGTAAGGCGTGTTCTCGCAAAGCTTAATCCCGAGATTATTATTCTTATCGAGACCGAGATCTGGCCTAATCTGATCGAGGAGGCCTCAAGCTGCGGCATACCGGTCGGCATCATAAACGGCAGGCTTTCTCCGCGGTCTTCCCGGCAATATGAGCGTTTCCGTTTTTTGATTACGCCTATCCTGAATAAGATTTCATTTATTTTGGCGCAGACAGAAGAAGACAGGGAACGCTATATAAGACTTGGATACGATTTCGGCTCCATTCGGGTTACGGGCAATATGAAGTTTGACGCCTCTCTGGGGCGCGATTCCTCGGGCGCGCCGGAGGTTTTAAAGAAAAGCCTCGGTTTTCCGGATACGGCGCCTATTTTTATCGCGGGCAGCACTCACCCGGGGGAGGAGAAAATAGTTTTGGATGTCTTCGGCCGTTTACGTTTATTGTTTCCCAATCTTAAACTTGTCATTGCCCCCAGGCATATTGAGCGGAGCCGGGATCTCAAACGCATGGCGGAGGAGAGGTCGTTTAAGGTCCGTTCGGCGAAGCCTTTGGAAGGCGATGTCTCGAGCGGTGAGTTTGATGTTTTTCTTCTCAATACGCTTGGTGAACTCAGGCAGCTTTACTCTATCGCCGATCTTGTTTTTATGGGAGGCAGCCTCATCCGGCACGGAGGCCAAAATCCGATAGAGCCGGCATCGTTTAAGCGGCCTGTTATATTCGGCCCTCACGTTTTTAATTTCCAGGCGATTTACAGTCGCCTTGCCAGCGCTAACGCTGCGAAGAAACTGCTTGATTCCGATAGTTTCTACGAAATCGCCCGGCAGATTCTTTCATCGCCTGAAAGGGCGAAGATAATGGGAGATGCGGCCTTCTCGGTCGTTCAAAGCCTTCGCGGGGCGACGGAAAGGAATCTCGATATTATCTCCCAGTTTCTTGGCAAGGGGAAGAAGGATAGCGCTTCCCGCTCGGCCGCGGAATGGAGCCTCGTGAAGTGAAGGAATACATTCGTTTTGTTATTGAAGGCAGGCGGAAGACCGCTTTGGCGGCGGTTATTCGTTTATTGCTTTTTCCTTTGAGCGTTCTTTATGGATTGGCTCAAGCCGTAGCGAAATGGATTGACTCTCTTGTTCGAAAGGAGCTTCCGTTAACGGTTGTGAGCGTGGGCAATTTAACGTGGGGAGGGACAGGCAAGACCCCTCTCGTTGAAACGATCGCCAAAAAGCTCACCGAGTGCGGCAAGAGAGTTTTGATCTTAAGGCGCGGCTACGGCGAGGATGAGACGCGGTTTCTTTCGGAACATCTTCCGGAATCGCGTGTTGCCGTCGGGAAAGACCGTTACAGGACCGCGATGGAGGCGCTCAAGAAAGAGAAATTTGATATAGCCCTGCTCGATGACGGTTTCCAGCAGTGGGCGCTTAAGCGCGATTTTGATATTGTCACGGTCAACGCCCTTAATCCTTTCGGAAGCTACTCGCTTCTGCCGGCCGGGATTTTGCGTGAGCCGCCATCGGCCCTTAAGCGCTCATCCGCGGTCGTCATTACGAACTCGGATCAGGTTTCCCGGGGCGAGCTTGACGAATTGAAAGCGGAGATATCCCGATATACTAGGCCTTCCGCCGAGGTCTTCGCCTCAAGTATTGTGCCGGATGATTTTATAAGAGGCGGCGGGGCGAAGAAGCTCAGTCTTGAAGCCCTGCGGGGAAAGAAAGTCGTGGCCTATACCGCAATCGGGAACCCCGAATCTTTCTGGAGGATTTTGGAGAAGCTCGGCCTCAATGTGGTATCGAGCTTTGAGTATAGAGACCACCACAGGCTGACGAAGGATGAACTTTCTCTCATAAAAGAGGAGAAGGAAAAACTTAAGGCAGATGAAATTGTTACCACCGAAAAGGATTTTACCCGCCAGCCGGCGGAGATTATAACGGTTTTCGATCCCGTTGTGCTGCGGGTTAAGTTAGGACTACAAGATGGAGAAAAATTCTTTAGCCTATTATTTAGAGTATTGTGCCGTTAAGGCCGTAGCTTTTCTAATCGGGCACCTTCCGATTACGTGGAGCCTGAGGGTAAGCCTTGTTTTCGGCGGCCTGGTCCATTTTTTCCATAAAGGGAAAAGGATCGGGTATGCTAATCTGAAGGCGGCCTTCGGCGATGAAATGGGCCCGCGCGAGAGGAAGCGCGTGATATGGAAGATGTATCTCCATCTGGCCCAGACCGTCGCGGAGGTTTTGTATGTTCCGAAGATGGACATGTCCTACGTCCTTCGTTATATTGCCCCCGATTTCTGGCGTTTAGGCGAGGCGATACGCCGGGGGCGCGGTGTCATTCTGCTTACGGCCCATCTCGGGAGTTGGGAACTCGCGAATGTCTATTCGAGTATCAGGGGCTATCCCATGACGATACTTGTGAAAAACCAGAAAAATCCGTATTTGGACAAGTACCTGAACTCCATCCGTGAATTTCACGGCTCTAAGACTGCCGGAAAGACCCTTCGCCTGCGCGAGATTGTGGAGGCGCTTCACAATAACGACTTCCTGGGTTACGTGGGCGATCAATCGGGCGGGCCCAATGGTTTGCTCGTAGATTTCTTCGGAAGGAAGACGAGTGTTGCCACGGGGCATTTTGCTCTCGCCGCAAAGACAGGCGCCTCCGTTCTACCGTGTTTTGATATAAGGCTGAAAGGGCCGCACCACGAACTTGAGATAGGCGAGAGGATGAACCTGATCCGCACGGGCAATAAAGAGAACGATCTTGTGGCAAACGCGAAGAATTTTATCCGCATGCTCGAGGAAAGGATTAGGCGCCGCCCCGAACAGTGGCTGTGGGCGCACAAGCGGTGGAAGACAACGCCCGTAAGGCATATAGTAGTATTAAAGGACGGCAAGGCAGGGCACGAGAGCCAGTCGCTCGCGCTAATGCGTTTGTTCAGAGAACTCAACGGGGAAATTTCCCCCGCTTACGAATTCAGAGAGACTGAAATCGACGTGCGCTTTCGGAGCGGTCTTAAGAAAAAACTGTTTCCCTATTTCGCGTTTTTGTTTTATCCCTTCGCGCAAGGTAGGCTGTCGTACCTCAGGTGGTTTTTTGACGCCCCATCGGCCAAGGCGATAGAGAAGGCCTATGCCGACATTGTTATTTCGGCAGGCTCATCCCTTGTTCCCCTCAACCTGCTTATGGCGCGGGAGAGCATGGCGAAGAAGATCGTCGTTATGAAACCGGGTTTTCCGTTTTCACTCTTTAAATACGATACGGCCGTTATTCCGGAACATGACAAGCCGACCGCGGTGAGACACGCGCTTTTTACTTCGGTCGCCTTAAATCAGGTAGTCAAAGAAAAGCTCGATACGGAAGCCGTGCGTATCAGGAATCTTATAAAGGGCGAGGTCAAGCCAAGCATCAGTTTCTTTATCGGCGGGGATTCGAAACGCTTCCGGCTCGAGAAGAAGACGGTTCACCGCGCCGTTGACGAGCTTGTTGACGCCGCGCGCGCGGTAAACGGAGACGTATTGATTACGACCTCGCGCCGGACCTCAAGCGATATCGAGACATCCCTCAAGGACAGGCTCCGTTCGGAGTCGAGATGCAAATTGCTTGTCCTCGCAAACGAGAAAAATATCGAGAACGTGACTTACGGCATGATGGGGCTTTCCGACTGGCTTGTTGTGACGGAGGACAGCATTTCCATGATATCGGAGGCGGTTTCATCCGGGAAGAAAGTGGTGATCCTTCACGAGGAGATGAACGGGCTTTCAAGGAAGCACAGGGCGTTTCAGCAGGATATCGCCGAGAAGGGGCTTGCCAGGATCGCCCGCCCGTGGCAGCTTAGGGAAACCATTATGAAACTTAGGTCGGTTCCGTCCAAAACAGATACTCTGGATGCCGACCGTGCGCGTATCAAACAGCGCCTGAGGGAGATCCTATGAGAATTCTTCAGCTTGTGCCCCAGATGAATGTCGGCGGCGTCGAGACGGGAACGCTCGATTTAGCGCGGGGTCTTGCGAGGCGGGGGCACGAGTGTTACGTTATCTCGGCCGGAGGCGCTCTGGTGGGCGAGCTTATCAAGGCGGGCGCACGCCACGTTACTATGCCCATCCACAAAAAGTCGATCTTCTCTCTCGCGTTAGTCGATGACGTTGCCCAACTTATCGAGCGTGAGCAAATTGATATAGTGCACGCCCGCTCGCGTGTCCCGGCATGGATAGGATATTTCGCCGCGCGCCGCACGGGCCGGCCGTTTGTTACCACCTGCCACGGTTATTATTCCACCCATTTCCTAAGCCGCGTCATGGGTTACGGCAAGCAGGTGATCGCGATTTCAAACGTAATCGGCCGTCATATGATCGAGGATTTCAATGTACCGCCCGAAAGGATTACCCTAATCCACAGGGGAGTCGATCTCGTGAGGTTCCCTTTTATTCCGGACAAATATGACCGGCCGCCCAAGGATAAACTTATAGTGGCGTCCGTCGGCAGGATCACGTCCATAAAGGGTTTCTATTATTTTATTTCGGCGATCCGCCTCGCCCTGAAGGAGCTCCCCAAGATCGAGGCGTGGATTATCGGTTCTCCGAAAAAAGAAAACGATGCCCATTATTTAAGGCTGCGCGGCCTTGTCGAGAAATGGAACCTCGGCGATAAGATAAAATTTCTCGGCTCGCGCGAGGATATCCCTGAGCTCGTCAAAACGGCCGATCTTGTGGTCGTCGCCTCTATCATACCCGAAGGCTTCGGGCGCACGGTTATTGAGGCGGGCGCGGTCGGGACGGCGGTCGTCGCGACGGAAGTGGGAGGGCTTCGCGAGATAATCGAAAACAACGTCCACGGCCTTCTTGTTTCGCCGGAAGACGAAAACTCGATGTGCAAGGCGATTACGACACTTCTCCTTGACCGCAAACGTTCGAAGAAAATGGCCCAGGAGTTGCGGAAGAGAACAGAGAAGGAATTTTCGCTCGATTTGATGGTCGATAAGACCTGCAGTGTCTATGAAGAGGTTAAGGAGAGAAAACGCATTCTTTTTCTGAAGCTTGGGGCGGTGGGCGATATCATACTCGCGATTCCCAGCCTCCGGATGATCCGCAAGCGTTTTCCCTCGGCGAGCATCACCCTGTGCGTCGATCCGAAGTTTCTTCCCCTTGTTATGCCGTGCCCTTACGTGGATGAAGTTATTACCTTCGACCGCAGGAGGGGAAAACGCCTCTTGCGGCTGTTGCAGCTCGCGCGTTATGTGAGGAGAAAGGTGTTTGATGTCTCGATCGATTTTCAGAATACGACATGGACACACCTCCTTGCTTTCTTCGGCAATGTCCCGGCGCGCTACGGCTATGAGCGACACTGGACGGGGTTTCTCCTCAACAGGGGCGAGAAATCGTTTCACGACAAGCTGCCGCCAGTGGAGCATCAGTTCCGCATACTCAAGAGGCTCGGCATATCGGATTATGACGACCGCCTTGAGATCTGGGCACGCGAGAAGGACGATGAAAAAGTGAAAGTCCTCCTCGATAGTTCGTGGGTCGTGCCGGGCCAGAAATTAGTCGGCATAGTCCTCGGCTCGAGCCGCCGCTGGTTTACAAAAAGGTGGCCGGTTGAGTATTTTGCGGAGCTCGCGAAGAGATTGTCTTCATCATTCCAGATGAGAGCCGTATTAATCGGCCATGTGAGCGAGACCTCGCTTGTAACCGAATTTATGAAGCACTTCTCGAATGGTGTGATTGATTGCGTCGGCCGTACTTCCATCTCGGAACTCGTTTCTCTGGTTAAGCGGCTTGATGTTTTGGTGTGTGGCGACACGGCTCCGCTTCATATCGCGGCTGCTCTGGGGAAGCCAACAGTGGCCCTCTTCGGCCCGACGGATCCGGCGAGACATGCGCCGCCCCATCTTAGGGGCGTATGCCTTTATGAAAAGCTTCCGTGCGCGCCCTGTTATAAAGAGGCATGTCCGACTATGGAATGCCTTAAGAAAATAACCGTTGATGATGTGTTTAAATCCGTCAAGAACATGATGCGCCGATATGAAAGTACTACAGCTTACCACACATCTTGATATAGGCGGCATAAGCACTTACGTCGTTTCGCTTGCGAGGAAACTCAAGGAAAAGGGCATGGAAGTTTTTTGCGCATCAGCGGGCGGGTATCTGGTATCCGATCTCAACCACTCGGGTATCCCGCATGTTGCCGTGCCGATGAAGACAAAAAACGAGTTAGATTACAAACTCCTTTTTTCTTTTCTCGACCTCAGTAGTTTTATCAAGGAGGAGAAAATCGATGTAATCCACGCCCATACGCGGGTAGCGCAGGTAGTGGCCAGCGCCTTAAGCCGTTTCTCAAAGGTTCGTTATGTCTCGACCTGCCACGGATTTTATAGGCGAAGATTTTTGAGGCGCCTTTATCCATGTTGGGGTGACCGGACAGTTGCGGTAAGCGAGCCTGTGCGCGAGATGCTGGTCAACGATTTCGATCTCGCCAAGTCGAGAATTGCGCTCATTCCGCACGGCGTCGAGACGGATGAATTTCGCCCGAAACTTACCGAATGGGACAAAAAAGATCTCAGGCGTTATTTTCATTTAAAAGAGGACGGTTTTGTAATCGGCGGCGTCTTCAGGCTGATCGAGGCAAAAGGGATTCAGTATTTGATTAAGGCGATACCCTCCGTTCTCGATGTTTTTCCGGACACGAGTTTTTTTCTGGTAGGGGAGGGGCCCCATAGGGATGTTTTGGAAAAACTGATTGGCAGGCTGCACCTTACCTCTCACGTTGTTCTGGCGGGCCGTCAGGAGAGGGTTTCGGTTCCGCTTGAGCTTATGGATATTTTCGTTATGCCGTCGGTGAGCGGCGAAGGTTTTGGTATGGCGGTGCTTGAGGCCATGGCCGGCGGAAAGCCCGTTGTGGCGACAGACGTAGGCAGTATTTACACTTTGGTAAAGGACGGCGTGAACGGTTTCCTTATTCCGCCGAAGGATCCCAAAGTGCTGGCTGATAAATTGGTTGAACTGATGCGCAACAAGGATCTTATGGTTCGTATGGCATCTGAAGGCCGCAGGATAGCCGCGGAACATTTTTCGTTGGAGCGCGTAGCCGATCAAATGTACGCTTTATATTCGGAAGTGGCGAAAGGGTGAAAATCATGGCGACAGACATTAAGAAAGCGAAACCTTCGAAAATCCTTGTTTTTACCAAAAACTGGCTGGGCGATGTCATGTTTGAGACGCCGGCAATACACGAGATTAAGCGCAACTTTCCCTCAGCGCGCCTCGTCGTGGTTACGGCCGAGCGCTGCCGGGAAATTGCGGAGCGGAATCCGTACGTGGACAAGGTTATTACCTTTGACGAAAAGAAAAGCCACCGGAACCTTATCAAGCGCTTCGCCTTTGCCTACGAGCTCAGGCGCGAGAATTTTACGCACGCCTTTCTCTTCCACCGTTCTTTCACGCGTGCTTTCTTATGTTCGCTCGCGGGGATACACGCGAAGTACGGCTACGCGACAAAAGGCCGGGGATGGTTGCTTTCGCACGGCGCCGAGGATAAAAAAGAACCCAAACATCACATGGATTATTTTCTTGATCTCCTGAGGCATAGCGGGTTTAAAGTGTCGGATGAGAATGCCTGCGAGTTTTATTTCACGAAGCGCGACCGCGAAGCTGCGGGGCGCCTCCTCGAAGAGATGGAAATCGATACGCCCAATATTGTAGCCATTCACCCGGGCGCCAATACGTCGGCTAAACGCTGGCCGCCGGAATGTTTTGCCCAACTGGCGGATTTATTGGCCGAGCGGTACCATTCGACCTGCGTTGTTACCGGGACAAAAGCCGACGAGGCCCTCTTTCGGGCTATTCAGACCAAAGTCCGTATTTCTTCGCCTGTTTCCCTGTGCGGCAGGACGGGACTTGGCTCGCTTGGTGCCTTTTTCTCGATGTGCCGGCTCGTGATTTCGGGCGATACAGGCCCTCTTCATATCGCGGCAGGCGTGGGCACCAACGTGCTTGCTTTATTCGGCCCCACAAGTCCCGCGGTAACCGGACCCAGAGGCAGGGGGCGCTGTGTTGTTCTTGAGCGTAGGCCTTCGGAGTGCGGCCCCGCGCCGTGCGACCAGACTAAGTGTAAAGAGCCGATCTGCCTTGCCGGCCTGAAACCCGAAGAAGTTTTTAAGACAATCGAAAAGGAGCATCTACTTTTTTAAAGTAGCCCTCCTTCGCCTAGATAGGGCAGACCTACGAGGCAGGCTACGGAGGGTGAAGAGAGTAGAGGCCGTCACGATGTTTAGAAGAAAGATTCGGAAGGGCACAATTAAACGGATTCTTATTATCACGCTGAGCAATGTCGGAGACGTTGTTTTGACGACGCCGGCAATCGCAAGGCTGCGCGAGAATTTTCCGGATGCCCATATTACGGTTTTGGTGGGGCCGAAGGCCTATCCCTTGCTTGAGCATAGCGCTACCGTGAATGAGGTTATCTGCTACGACAAGCACGCCCCTCTCGGCGGAAAGTTCGGGCTGATAAAATCGCTGCGCGCGAGGCGTTTTGATTTGGTCGTAGATTTCAAACAGACTTTAATCCCGGTTTTTCTGGGGGCTTCCGAGCGGACACGGCTCTTAAGCCTGCCGCAGCCTCACACGGTGTCTATGCGCGAAAAATTTTTGCATCTTTTAGATTCGTGGGATTTGGAGGCGAAGGCCCATAATACCTTTAATTTCTTCTCAGCCGCCGATAACGGCAATATTAGGAAGCGGCTCGAAGAGGAAGGGATTTTTACGGACACCCGTTTCGCCGTTGTCGCGGCAGGGGCGCGCAGCGAAGTCAAGCGCTGGCCGGTAGAGCGGTTTTGCGATGTCTGCGATACTTTGGGGCGGAAGGCGGGCGTGCGCGTCATATTGGCAGGCGATGAGGTGGAGCGCCCCGTGCTCGATACGCTTAGCGCAAGGTGTCGTGAGCCTCTCGTAAACTGGGCCGGCAGGACTACCCTCCGCGAGCTCGCGGCTCTTATAGCCGGGAGTTCTCTTGTTGTGGCCAATGACAGTGCCGTTATGCATCTTGCAAACGAACTTGGTATTCCCTCTGTCGCGGTCTTCGGGCCCACCAGTGAAAGGAAATACGGCGGGCGGGGCGCCAAGAGCGTGATCGTGAGGCGTTCGCTTGCCTGCACCCCATGTGAGCTTGCTCAGTGCCGCGAGGGAATCCGAAGCTGTCTTGACGAACTTTCATCCCGCGAGGTGGAGGAAGCCGCTCTGCGGCTCCTTAATGAAAAATGAATATCAACTCCAACAATATTAAACGAATACTCATAACACGGCTCGACCGCATAGGCGATGTCATTCTGTCTACGCCGGTTTTTGAGGCGGCTAAGAAGAAATTTCCGGGTTGCTATCTCGCCTGCCTCGTCCAGCCGCACGCCGAGGAAATAGTTAGGGGAAATCCTTATATCGATGAGGTTATACTTGATGACAAAAAGGGGA
>JAQTRP010000066.1 GCA_028711765.1 Candidatus Omnitrophota bacterium
TCAACACCCTGCAAATCATAAACCGCAAAGTTCCGGTTCTTGGCCCAGCGAATTATTTCCCAATGCATCAGCTTCGCGGGGCTCAGGGTGCCGCACGAAACATCCGTCGCGCCCCACATAAAGTACGCCGTCCCGCCGTAACCGAGGATAAACGCGGCGGCCTTGGGTTCATTATTGTACCTTGCGATAAAAACGTGCGCGTAACCCTTGGGGGCTAAACATTCAAAAACCTTCTTAAAGAAATCAGGGTCTACTCTACCAATATTCTTATTTCTCGACATAGCCCTGTGGAGCCTGCAAAACACATCGAGGCTCTTACTATCGGCACTCCTTGAAACCACCACGCCCTCTTTCTCGGCGTGCCTGATATCATAACGAGTACCCTTTCTCATCCGTGCAAATATCGTCTCCTCGTCTTCCTTCAAAGACACGCGGAAGGTATCCGTGTGTAAAGCCAAGTCCCTCGCCTCGGTAAATCCGCATCCTTTAAGCGAATCTAAATAATTCCTGAGGTTTTCTGTACCGGAAATATCGGGGTTCAGTTTAATTCTGATGGAGCGGTTTTCCCGCGTTATCCTCTTCAGAAACCCAAGAACAAGGATAACCAACTCCTTCCGGCTGCAATCCATAACAGGGCCGCGCGGCACATATAGAAAAGAAAAATTAAACTTGGTCTTTTTAAATACACTGGCTATGGCAAGGATTTTACAGCTTTCCTCAACCATGTAAGGAAAAGACTCCCATCCGAGGCTCCGCATTACGGCCATCCAGTAAAAAGACTGAAATATATGCGCCTCGGGAGAATTAAGGTTAAAAGCCTCCCACGCTTCAAAGTCTTTGTCTGAAGCCAGTCTTTCTCTCAACATAAATCGACCTATTTCAACCCCTGAGTCAGAAAATAAAAAGGATACCGCCTCACCAAAACAAAATCGCCCTTTATTCTTCCGGAAAATCCCGCGGACCTACCGTCAAAGATGCCCTTATATCCGGCGCGGATGGCCCCATCAATTACAAAGTCCGTGCAACTATGCACAGGAGGGGCAAAATAAAGGCACTTCCCGCCCAGTCTTTGTTCTATCTCAAGCCGCGCGGCCCCAAGCTCGTCCCCCAGCTTTTTCTTGCCGGCGTCGTTCCCGACAAAACTCCCTTTTCTCCCGGATAATCCTTTCACGTTCTTTGCCACACGATAAAGCCTGCCTTTCCAGTCGGGACGCTTAAAGAATTCCGCGCCGCCGTTTTCCCGCGCATAGCGGACGCAGGCGTCGCCCACCACCTTTACCGGTATATAAACACGATCTGCGGCGCATTCCCACGAATATTCATAAATAGGCGCGCCAAAAACTGTGCCGGCCTCGCCAAAGTGCCCGTGCAGAAGTTTTCCAAAACCCGCTGGACGCTGAAAATCAACTATCTTGTCTCCGCTGAAAACTACCTTGTGGTTCAGGCCGTGAGACTGAAAATCTATGATACCCGATTCGTTCATGATCCCGGCCTCTTTCCAACTGAAATAATTAAACCTTCTCTCCGAGCTCTCGACCTCGGCTAAGGGCTTTCTGCCGCGCCAATAGACCTCAAGATTGCCTGCCGTCTCCGGGCGCTCTTCAATAAGACGGGGGGTAATGAAGAAAACAGCTTTCGTATCAAACCTTTTTAAAATAGGGTATGCATACAGCCAGCTTGTTATTCTTCCGTCATCAAAGGTAAGGACGAGAAGCTTTCGCCGTATTTTTTTCCTCTCAAGGACAAGCCCATAATATTCGTAAGCGGTAAGGGTTTCGTAATTTTCGCTTTTCAAGAACCGGAGCAGTTTCTCGAAACCTTCCGGAAAAACATCATGGAAGCAGAAAACGGGGATAAACCGCCCGTCAAGCGAACGCCGCAGGCTATAGATAAAATAATCCAGGTAAAGATTCATTGATCAGTAACACCGTAGGTCCTGAGATACCCTTTAACGGTGTCCTCCAGAGAAAAAATATCTTTCACCCTCGCGCGGGCCTCTGAGGCCAACCTTTGCGCGAGCGGCTTGTCTCTCAGTAAAACAACAATGGCCTCCGCCAATGCCTTCTTGTCTTTAGGCGGAACCAAAAGGCCTGTCTCGCCGTTGATTATCACCTCGGGTATCCCTCCGACGGCCGTGCCGATTATGGGGACACCGCTTGCCATGGCCTCCAGCAGTGTTATGGCCAAACCCTCCGTTATCGAAGGCAGCACAAGGCAATTAAAAATACCCATTAAATTGAACGCCTTTTTCCTCTTGCCTAAAAAAACAACTCTGTCTTTAATATTTAATCTCCCGGCCTGCCCTTCAAGCTCCTCTCTAAGCTCGCCGTCCCCTACTAAAATTAGAACGCTATCCGGGACATCTTTTAAAACCAAGGGAAAGGCATCGAGCAAATATTTGTGACCTTTTCGAGGGTTGAGGTTTGCGATACAACCTATCCGTTTCGACTCGGGATCAATGCCCAAATCCTTAAGCAGCCGGGGCGAGTCCGCCTTAACTTCAAACTTATTCAGATTCACACCGTTATAAACCACAACAAGTTTTTCATCCGCAACCTTATAGTTGTCCACGATATCGCGCCTGACCGCCTCCGAGACTGCTATCACTTTAGTCGCAAGTCTAACGGCCGCGCGGTCCAGGAACTTATAAAAGCCGTTTTTCCAAAAAGACAGGCTTCCTTTCGTGCAAATTATCTTATTCACGCCGCAGGCCCTGCCAATGAAAGCGCCCAATATATCTGAAACTATGCGAAAAGTGTGTATCGCATTTATATTATTCTTCTTTATAAAATAAGCCAATTTGACAATGGCTGAGAGGACATTTGTTTTCTTAAGCCTCAGGCACTCCACATAAATTCCCTTCTTCCTGAGATCGTCTTCGAGCTCGCCGCCCTCAAACAATGTTATTACAAAGGCCTCGGCGCCCCTCTGGCATACCATCGGAAGCGCATCGACCAGGAAATTTTCGGTCCCGCCGATTTTTAAATCATCCACCAAATAAAGCAGCTTTAACTTAGGTGGGAGCTTTCTGCACTCGACGACAAAATGAAGGCCCAGAAAGGAAAAAATATCTCTGAGGATGGGAGCATCCTCCACGAAAGAGGCGGCCTTCAGCGTAAACTTTTTTAAGAAAGCCGGAAAATGAGGGAAGTACGACTCGTGCGGCAGATATACATTACGCTCAAAGCGCGCAACTTCAAAACCGTTTTTCTCAAGCAACCTCTTTAATTGCCAAGCAAATAAAGGCTTATCGTAAGCGGCGGCCTTTTCTTTATCCAGCGGCTCCCTGCGTAATAAGCGCGTCAACATAATAGGCACAAAAAATACCGACTTCCATAATCCTACGGCGAACCTTGAAGGTGTGGTGATAAAAAGACTGCCTCCCGTTTTAAGAACCCGGAAGGCTTCCGTGAGCGCCCTTCCTTTATCTTCAATGTGTTCTAAGGCCTCGCTGCATGTAACTGTATCAAAAGAATTACTTTCGAAAGGAAGACATTCGGCCATGCCCAAGACAGCGAGAAAATTGTCCCTGTGCTCTTCCGCGATTCTTTGATTAAAAAAAACAATATTCGGAAGGGCCGCGTCGATACCGGCGAAATACGAGTTTTTAAAACCTCCTTGCCGCTCGAGCTGGAAGAGGTAAAATCCCACGCCGCACCCTACGTCAAGGATCGATACGTCCTCTTTCTTCGGAATAAGATCTATCAGCCCCCCCTTGACCTTCGGGTAAACATAGGCCGTAAAATCTTCATCATAACCCTTCTTCCTCAGGGCCTCCATATGATCTCTGTAAAACCCCATCGCCTCATAAGTAGACTCGAAAATATCGAGCCTCCAGTCTTTTGCCTTTTTTAAGAGGGCTTCCGGACGAAGATCGAGAACACCTCTCCTGCGGGTGTAGATAACATTACAGGCCGGGCAGAAACCTCTTTCCGGATCGACGGGCTTCTTGCATTGCGGGCAAACTAACCTTATCATCGTGCCGTTTATCTCTTCCTTGCGTAAACAGTTATCGAAGAACCTCGAATAACATTGCCTTTCGTAAGCCTGAAGAGCGCCTCCGACATCCAGAACCAGAGGCGGCGCCTGATAAGTTCGAGGATAGAACCCGTTTCCCGCGGGATGCTGTTCTTAACTTCCGTAATATCAAAACCTTGCTTTTCAAGGAGTAGCCGCAGGGTCTTCGCGGAAAAATCGTTCAGGTGCCGCGGGGGGTTCATCAAAAAGAAATGCCCGAGGCCTAGACTCGCCAGCACCTTGTCAACGTCAACATTTCTGTTGGGCACCCTGATAATCAAAAACCCTCCTTCTTTTATCACGCGCCAGACCTCGCGAAGGAGTTTGTGCGGTTCACGCGCATGCTCCAGCACATACCAAAGGGTCACTACATCGAAGGAATTCGACGGCAGCGCGGCATCCTCAATCTGTCCGTGACGTATATCAAGGCCCAGCTTTTCCCCGGCAAAACGTGCGGCATCTTTTGAAATCTCAACGCCGGTTACGACCCACCCCGCGCTTTGCATGAGATCGAGAAAATATCCGTAACCGCAACCCACGTCAAGCAGGCGCCCCGCCGGCACAAGTTTCTTTATTTTGGCTAAACCTTCCGCGAGAAAAACTTTTTCCATCTGCTTCTGCCACAACTTCTCGGATTCGGGGGGATAATAATGGGCATAAAACCGGTCTAACGCCTCTTCCGTCGGGCGGGGGTTCACAAAAACCATGCCGCAGTTAAGACAGCGTACTATCGGAAAACCGTTTTCTGTCACTTCAAGGTGCGAAGCGGCCGAACCACATACAAAACAAGACACTTCTTCGCCGCTTGCCTTTTCTCCAAAACTAAGATTTTCTAATTTTGCATGCGTCATCTTATGGCCTCGATTTGTCCAAAACGGCTTTAAGAAAGGGCACAAAAGTGAGAATGCGCCTCGCCTCCTCCATCCTAAATGTCAAGGCAACCGTAAAGAAAACCAAAATCCCCGCTATGGAAGATGCGCTCAAGGAAATACAGCGGCTTGCAAACTCGGAGGCAAAGCTAAAACCATATAAGCACCGGCTCACAAAGCAGGCGGCAAGCGCCATGGCAAATGAAGCCAAAAGTGTCTTTAGGAAAGAAACCGATATCCCGCCGAAATCAAGCCTTCCTATCTTTTTGTTATAGCAATAAATAAACCCGCCAAGGCCTACAAAATTACCGACGGAAGCCGCGAGGGCAAGACCGCCGAGTCCCATCTTTGCAAACAAGAGAACGCTCAACGGAACGGCGCAGGCCACACTCAGGGCCGTAACGAGAAGATTTGTTTTTGTGTCTTTGATTGCGAAAAACGCGCGCGTTAAAATTCCCGTGTTCGCGAACGCCCATAAACCAAACGCCAAAAAGAACAGCGCCTCCTGCGTCATGCGGAGGGCATCTGTCCCGAACTGTCCGCGCATGAGGACAATCTTGATAATATCAACGCGGAAGATAACAACGAGGATCGTGGACGGCAAAGCAAGAAAATTGGTAATACGGATGGCGAGAGAACTTAAGTTTGAGAACTCACCTTTATCGCCGAGCGCCGAAAGCGAAGAAAGCGACGGAAATATAACTACAAAAATAGGACTGATAAAAAAAAGCAAAGGCAGACTTCCCAGATACTGGGCATAACAAAAAGCGGCAACCAAGCCTTCCGGACCCCTGGAGGCAAGGAACCGTTGCAATATACTAAGGGAACCGGCGAGCATAACGGCTAACGCTACGTGTAATGTCATAATAAAAAGTCTCTTTACCGCCGGATGCTTAAAATCAAGTCCTAGACTAAAATGAAGCCCCCCTTTCTTGAGGGCACCCCATTGCAAAGCAAACTGGAGAAACGCGCCTACAAGGGCGCCTGCCGGCAGGCTGTAAGACTTGAGAAAAGGATAAAAGAATATGCACCCCAAAACAATTCCACAGGGGAAAGCAAGGGTCGCCGCCTGGCTCACGGCGAAACGCCTGTCAGCCTGAAGAAGGCTTGACGCCACAAGAGACAAACCGAAGAATAAAAATAAAGGCGAAAGGATACGGGCCGTTATCACCGCTAAACGCTGCGCTTCAGGACCAAACCCGGGCGCGACAAGACGTATAAAAAAACCCGCGAAGAGAAAATAAGCGAGGCAGCATGCCGAAAGAAGAAGAACCGCAACCGTAACGAATGTCGACACAATCTGCCACGCCTCAGTTTCTCCATCTTTCCTGCGGCAGTCAATAAACACCGGCATTAAGGCGATAAAAATGGCGCCACCTACCAGATAGTCGCCTATAACCTGCGGGATGACGGAACTTACAAAATAGGCATCGGTTACCGAAGTAGCGCCGAAGCGATAGGCAATTACTCCCTGAGACACGACACCAACCACGAGGCGGATAACACCGAGTAGAATCAGAATGACCACCGCTCCGGAAATTCTCTGCTGGGAAAAAAGCCCGAGCCACTCTTTCATGGCGCGTTCTCTCGCTGCTCAAGCTTGCCAAACATGAGAGAGGCCTCGACCACAATCAGCCCGAGCAGAAACCAAAACGGCGTCATTGTGCGGATGGTATAGAAATTAGTAATGGTCATACCCTGAACCAAAAGACCCATTAGAGAAGAAAGGAAACCCATGCAAAGGGCCCGGAGAAGAGGGTCCTCCGCCGACTCAAGCAAAAGACGGTGGACCATCTTGCCTATCCTGTATAAAAGCCATAAAAACGCCAGGAATCCCACGATACCGACCGAGACAAGATCGTAAACATATTCATTATCGACATAAGCCAACTCTACCGCGCCCATGCCTTGCCCGAAAATAAAGTTCTTTTTAATCCGTGGCCACACACTCATAGAGGCCGCGATACGGGCCGCCCAAGAACTATCGAGACCCGTCTTCTGCAGTATCGTTCCCCACTGTATGGTCCGCTCGAGATCGGTCTGACTACTCATCCTTTCAATGGCCGAGAAATCCCGCGGCACAGTACTATGGAAAATAGTTCCCAATTCCTCTCTAACGGGCAGGGGTGCGAAAAATATAAATATGCAAACCAAGGCCAGAAAGGCGGGTAAGAGCCAGCCCTTGCGGCTCAAATACACGAAAGTGGCAACTGCCACCGCTAAACCTACATATGCGCCGCGCGACTTGGTAAGCAAAAGAGACGCGAGACAAACTCCAAACAGACCGAGAAAGGTCAAACGCAAAAGGCCTTTCTTGGATATAAGATACAGCGCCCAGGTCAGGGGTATGACTATCAAAAGAAATCCCCCCAGGATGTTTGCCTGTCCCAGGCCGAATGTGCTTGTAATGCTGAAGTAACTGTAGCCCACAATTCTATATTGAATCAGCCCGACCAACGCTACTGCGGCGGAAGAAAGCAAAATAATTATGAGGCCGAGGCGGAAGCCCTCGCGCGTGCGGATATTGTTTACGACCATAAAATAAAGCAGGAAATATTCTACCTTTTTTACCAAAAATAGGAACGCGCGCTTCACCGTAACATAATTCTGGGCAACGCCAAGGGCAGCGGAAATTAACATCACGGCGCAAAAGACCATGATAGGGGCGGCAAGCGGCGTTCGTATAAACGAAACGTCCTTTTGTGTTGCCATCTTAAAGAACCAGCCTATGGCAATAAACATAATCAGGAAATCTTCGGGACGGAACTTCACCTGGCGGGCGGCCATATCGCCGTAAACAGCGGCGGTGCCGCCTGTGCGAATGTCGGGGGCAAAGAAAAGCGACACAATGAGAATATAGATTCCTAAATCGGGTCTGAAGAAGCTTATAACGCTGACGAAAAAGGCAAGGATAGTAAGCAGCAAAAAGGTGGGCGGCGCAGTCGCGGTAAAAAAACCGATAAGCAAACCCGCGCACAACACAAAGATAATAACAAGACTGTATAAGGGCTGTTCCAAGCTAAAACTTTCCCCCTTAAAGATTCCGTTTTACTGTTTCGTTTCACCCTCTTCGGAATAATATTTGTACCTGCCCTTGTAATATGTGGGAGAGCTAAGCTGAACTCCCGCTGTGGCATAGTTAAGGACGATACCGCTCACATTAAGGCCGGCCATCTTGCACTCGTCGATTGTGCGCACCAGCATGCGTTTATCCGTCTTGCCGGCCTGATAAACGAAAATAACCCTGTTTGCCAGACGGCCCAAAACGATTGCGTCGCTGACCGGCATCACGGGCGGGCTGTCTAATATGACGAAATCATAGTGGCTCTTAAAGTAATCGAAGATGGGCACCAACTTGTCCTGCTCCAGCAGTTCCGATGCCATGGCGACCTTTGTCCCCGCTGTCAGGATGTGTAAATGATCCAAGCCCTTTGTCTGAAGGGCGGAATCCCAGTCCATATTTCCGGTCAGAATATCAAAAAGAGACCGTATGGCCTCTTCGGGTTTAACCTTACCCATAATAATATCGGACAAGCCAGGCTGCCTCGAAAGACCGAACAATTTGTGCACCACAGATCTCCGGAAATCCGAATCCACAAGAAGGACATGCGCGCCGGTCTGAGCAATCGAAATCGCGAGATTGGCGCAGATAAGGGTTTTCCCCTCTCTGGGGCCAGCGCTCGTAATTAACAACACCTCAGATCCGGTTTTGGCTGTCTCCAAAGTAATATAAGTACGCAATATCCTGAATGCCTCGGCCATTGTTGAGGCGCCGCCCTCGTGAATAATAAGATTGTGCAAATTGATCTCTTCCCCTTTCCTGAAGCGGTTGAAATACACTAACAGGGGTGCCAGCGGCCGCCACCACCACGGCTGCGCGGCACCACCCTTGGGAAGATAAGGGACTATTCCCAGTACCGGAACTTTTACAACATTCTCGAGGGCTTCGATCGTGCCGAGAGAGGTGTCCACACTTTCAAGCATAAACGCGGCGAAGATACCGATGACTAAACCGACAAAGGCGCCCACAAGTTTGTTGACCATTTTATTCGGGCTGAAAGGCGATTTAGGGGCAGAGGCGTAATCCACGATCCTCACATCGCCGATCTCCTCCGCCTCGGAGATACGGGACTCCTCATATTTTTCCTTCATCGCGCGGTAAGTCTTCTCTGTGACCTCCACTTCCCGCTGCAGACGGGATAACTCAAGCTCGCTTTCCGGCAGAAGCGAGATTCGCTCCTTCAGCGCCGTTATCTGTTCCTGAGCTCTTATAACATCGGGGTATTTCTCCGTATAGCTTTTAAGGAGCTCAAGTCTCTTGTTTTCGAGAGTAACCAACTGGTTCTGCAAAATAGAGGCAAGCCCTGTTGCCTTGCCGGATTCCTGAAAACCCTTCAAGGAATCCTCAGCCTCCCGAAGCCTCTTTGAGCTCAAGGCAAGCTGTTCCTCCACAAACTGACGGAGCGTGGAAGCTTGTTTTTTTCTCTCCGTGAGATCCACTTCCTGGAAGGATTCGGCAACCGCGTTGGCAACTTTCGCGGCAAGGGCCGGATCGTCACTCGTGACAACGATTCTGATTAGGTCGGTCGAGCCTTCGCGCTCTGTCTCTATCATCCCTTGCAGATCAGAACAGATGTCAGAAACCTTATCGCCCGAGGCGCCCCCTGTAATCATCCCGAGCTTCCCGGCGGCCTTCTCGAGCACCGCCTGCGAGGTAATCACCTTTTCCTGTGATGCCATACGGTCGGTCTGATACGACTGATAATAACCTGTCTGCATCGAAGCAACAGCTACATGTTCGATTATGCGCACCCCGGCAGTTGCCTTATAGAGCGGAGTCTGTACATTGGTAAAGATTATTGAACCTATAAACACCGCAAGAAATACCGCAAGTATAACCCATTGGCGGCGGCGTACAACCAACCAGTAATCCGTGAGGTTTAGTTCGTATTTAATTTCCATAAATCGAAAATCCTCTCTCCTAAAGACTAATTCCTGTGCTGACCACCCTGCCAGCGCCACGCGCTCCGGACAACGAAGAAGTCAACCATGTCTTCGAGGGCAGGCCTAAGAGTATCGGTGAGAAAATCGTTCAAGCGCCCTATCAAACTCTGAGTAACATAGATAATATCACCTTGCTGAACCATTAAATTTCCGCAAACGGCGCCCTGATATAAAATAGAACAGGCATTGACCTTTATTACCTGAACCTTGGGGCTTTTGTTGATATCGCCGCGGACAAGGACTACGTTATTTTGCTCGGCATACTTTACAAACCCGCCCGCTAAAGCAATTGCCTCCAGAACAGACACGTTTTCAACAAAGCGATAAACACCGGGCATACGCACCTCACCCAAGACAACAAATTTCCTACCGCCGAACTTTTTGACTATTACGGAAACTTGAGGATCGGCAACATATTCCTTGAGTCCTTCGGTTATTACCTCGTCAAGCTCAGAAAGCGACATCCCTTCGACATTAATCTCGCCCTACAAAGGGTAGGAGATCCTCCCGTCCGGCCCTACTTCCACAGTCAGTGAAAGATCCGGCACCCGCCACACCATAATGGAG
>JAQTRP010000145.1 GCA_028711765.1 Candidatus Omnitrophota bacterium
AAAGGGAGAGGATTAACTCTCTCTTTTACTCTTTTATCTCCTTTTCCAGTTTATTCAATGCTGAATTTTTTATCAGTCTCAGCGTGCGCTCAGATCATTTCAAGTGTTTGGTTATATACTCATTGGATCTTCCTTCAAAGTATTTCATCCTGATGTAGTTTTTTTCCATCCAGCCGAGACAATCTAACAGCTTGTCGAGGGTTTTGATGGTATTGTTTGCTTTTTCCAGTTCGCGTTCGATCGCGTCTAATTCGCCCCTCATGTCATCTATTATTATTATCGCTGCGCGTTCTACGACGGACATTTCAGCGGGTTTCTTAACTCTGGCGAGGTCATACCTTACCGTTGTGCTTTGCCGGTCGTAGGCGTCCTGGTAGCGTGCTCTCATGCGTTCCAGTTCGATGATTAATCTCTCTTTGTCTTGTTTGGCTCTTTGGTATTCATACAAGTATGATTCTATATCCAATTATTCACCCCCCCCTCACCATTTTTTCTTCCCTAAGAATATCCCATTTCGCCTTAACGCCTCGTAAACGGTGTTTTTTGATACCCCCATATCTTTTGCAATGTCGGGTACAAGCTCCCCGGATTTTTGTCGGCGTATGATTTCGCCATCTCTTGCTATCATTGCGCTTTTGTCTACCGTTGGGCTTTGGGGCTTGTATAGTCCTGTTCGTTCAAGCGCCTTTTGTGCGCTTATTCCCCCGATGATCGCCGCAAACAACGCAATACAGTTATCGTCCATCATGTCTGCTGCGCTTCTCATGCGCCCTCCTTTGGCTCGTGGTCGTAAGCAAGCCATGTTTTGCCGTATTCTTCTTCGCGTAAGTACGCACGGTCTGTTGTGTGGAACGCTGGCCCGTAGCAATAGCTTCGATCTTTTATAATGCGCCAATATCCCTTGCCTTTAATTGGCTGATACCATACCGCCTTACCCGTTCTCTTTTTTAATTTTTCCAGTGTCAGCGGCTTTGGGTTATCCCTGTCCAGTTTTTCCTTTATCGCCTGTACCCTAATCCGATTGCATGTCTCGCAAAAGGTTTGATCGGTTTCACCGCACGGACACCCGCATCCCTTGTCACGCTCCATCTTTTCACGGAGAGCGGATAGGGCAATTTTAAGTAAATCGGATTTTATGTAAGTCACCCTCATGTTGGCTTCTGTCGCGTCCTCAAATATTTTTATCGCTTTCTCTGTATCGGTCATGGCTTTTCTCCTTCCTGCATCATCATGGCGTCATATTGTTCGCGTTCATACTCAAGTTCCCGTTGACACTCCATCTCTTCCTCTTGTCTGCGTGAACGCTGGTGCCGCAATTCCCTTGCTGCCGTTTCATCAGCATCACGTCCGCAATAATACCCGTCACTTACCCTGTCATAATTTACACCGTCCGGATTCCCGCCCATCCTCCAAACCTCATAGTAAACTTCGTTTTCATATTCTCTTTCGTTCACTTTCCCTCTCCTTCCCCGTACTTTGGGCAATGAATACATGCTCTATGGAAATTACCCCTATCAAAACATTCATGGCCAGAACACGGATAATTTTTTTCTTTGTTCTTTCCCTCTCCTTCCTGCGCAAGCGCGATTATAACAGTATGCATATAAGCCCCCCACTGCCCTCGTTCTTAATCCGTTCAATGGTTTCCAGTATTTTAATGCGCGCATCATCCGGTATATCGTTCAGCACCGCCAGCCGCCCCTCACGCTCTGCGGAAAGAATCTCAATAAGCCGCTCACATTCCTTGTATTGTTCTGGCATATCCCCAATGGGAATATTGTTCATCGTGCGGTTATTAATGGTTTCGCCTAAATATTTCTTTTCATTTTTTAAATCGCATATGATCTCGTCTATCTTTCTCATACCTTTTCCCGCCTTTCTCCGCGGCTGCAATAATGCTTACCTGTGATTCCATAGCATACAAAATCTTCGTGGTCGCAAAACCCTATTTTGGTATCTGCCGCTATTACGCTTTCAACATGTTTGCAATCCTTACACCTTACCACACGTTCCAGTTCTTCAACCGGGCCTTTTGCGCGGTATCTTTCCAGTTCGGCAAGGTCGGAAACGAGTTGCTCATACGGCATATACGTGATGTTCTTGTCTTGTTTCTTCTTGCATTCTCCGCATATTCCGTTTACTTCTCCTGTGGTTAGCTCCCTATGGCAATACGCGCATCTTCCGTTCATCCCTTCATTCTCCTTTCACCGCACACTTTAGAGACTTCACACACCAATCGGCATCGCATTTTTCACATGGTATTGCTCCGCGCCGAATATTAAAATCAATAATTGGGTATTTAAAATTCAGCGTAAATAAATACCATAGTGCCTTTAAAATGCTGTTTGTCTGCCTGTTAAAGTCATAATCACATTGTCCATTTCGCATGAATACTATCGTGTATTTACATCCCATTTTTCTTCATTCTCCTTTCACACAGACCATTCCGAATTGTCGCTGTTATAATGGGGTTCATCTGCTTCTAAGTCAAGTCATATCAGCGATTTTTCTCCCGATAGAATAAACAACATTTACGGTCACGCCGTTGCCGGCCTGCTTGTAGAGCTGCGCGTCCGAATTGACTGAGGCGGCCTTGTCGAACAGGTCGTCGCTGAAGCCCTGTAGACGGAAACACTCCCTCGGCGTGAGCCGTCTGATGCGGAC
>JAQTRP010000067.1 GCA_028711765.1 Candidatus Omnitrophota bacterium
GGCCTAGAATCTGGACACACTGATGGGCAAAGTAGCCGTAATAACCCGAGAAGGCAAGGCCCGGCCTGTGAATCTCGGCTGTCCTGATAACCCGATCGAGCGACAAGGATTCATTCGCAAGCTTAAGACGAAGCTTTGCCTTAAGCGAATCGTATAGCCGCTGTACCGTCACACCTTTCATTTCGTATCCTTTGTAAACTTAATGTTTTCTCTCTTCTTCCGCGGCAAGGATCTCGTAGACTTCTTTCTCGTCTTTCGCTTTCCTGAGGAGTTCGCAGAAATAGCTATCCCTAAGGAGACGCGATATTTGCGCCAACGCCTTAAGGTGGGGCCCGGCGGATTCGCGCGGAGCGACGAGGAGAAAGAAGATATAGACCGGCTCTCCGTCGAGGGCATCAAAATCCACGCCTTTCCTGCTGATGCCCATAACCGCGACAATGTCATGGACCTTGTCGGTCTTGGCGTGAGGAATGGCAATGCCCTGGCCAATTCCCGTGGAGCCAAGCTTTTCGCGGTCGAGCAGGCCTTTAACAAGCGACTTTTTGTCGCCTATATCCTTGACGCTCGCTAAAAGCTCGACCAGCTCCTTCAGGGCCTCCGGCTTATCGACGGCCTCCATCCCGATCTTAATCCCCCGTTTCGGAAGAATTTCAGTAATCTTCATTCTAAATTGCCTCCTTAAATGAGCCCCCGCTGCTTCGCTTTGCGAAACAAAGCGGCTGGGACGAATTTAATCCGCCGTAGCCAACTTCGTAGGGAACGGCTTGAAACCGTTCCCTACATTTAGGCGAAGGCGGATGAACATCTATGTTTTTTACCCCAATTTATTTTACTATTTTACGCCATTACAAAGCGTTCGCCCAAGTAAACCTCCCGTGCCTTTTTATCCGTCACGAGAAACTGGGAAGTGCCCGAAACCTCGATCTTGCCCTCAAATATAATGTAAGAACGATCCGTAATAGCAAGGGTCTCGCGAACGCTGTGGTCGGTAAGGAGAATGCCCAATCCCTGGGTCTTAAGCCGCGAGAGAATCTTCTGAACTTCGAAGACGGCAATCGGATCGACGCCGCTAAAAGGCTCGTCCAGCAGCATAAGAGACGGATTCGTCACGAGCGCACGCGTTATCTCAAGCCGCCTCCTCTCGCCGCCCGAAAGCGTATACGCCTTATTTTTGGCAAGATAGGCGATGTCAAGGTCGTTGAGCAGTTTTTTAAGCCGCCTGTCACGCTCCGAGCGCGAGATCTCAAGCGTCTCCAAAATCGCCATTATGTTCTCTTCGACGGTCAGTTTCCTGAAAATCGACGGCTCCTGCGAAAGATAACTAATCCCGAGCCGCGCGCGCTGATACATCGGCATATCCGTGATATCTTCGCCGCGGAAAATAATGCGCCCGTTTTCGGGCTTTATAATGCCTACGATCATATAAAACGACGTCGTCTTCCCCGCGCCGTTCGGTCCCAAAAGCCCCACAATCTCTCCCCTGTTTATCCCGAGAGACAGATTATTAACCACGCAACGACCCTTGTACGATTTCTTAAGCTCTTTAACTTCGAGAAGACTCATCCTGTTTCTCCCTGCCTACTTTTCTATCGAGTGATGCAAATATTTCATCTTCAGGCCCGCCGCCATCCGGAAATACAAGGCCTTCAATATCACCGCCCATAATAATACGGCCTTCCTTGGAGAGGTATATAACCTCCTCACTGTAACTCTCGTTCCCTTTGCTGTTTACGATGATGACATTGCCGCGGGCGACTATCTTGTCGACACCGTGCGTTTTCTTGTCGTAATACACATCCATCACATCTGATTTGAGCGTCCCGCGCTTGTCCTGCATCACCACATCTTTGTTGAAACGCGCGTGGTCGTTTTCGTATTCAATATCAAGCGGCCCGTTACAGGTGATAACGGTGGGCGGATCATCCGGGGCCGATTTATCGTGCACGATCACGGTCACATTCTTCTTAAACTGCACCTGTTTTAAGTTCGAATCTCCCGTGGCGCCGAGCCCGTTAATGTCTATGTTATCCTTTTTAACCTGGGCCTTGACCTCAGTCTCCACCTGTTTTTTCTTGGGATTAATCTCGAGCGACTCGGTCAGGAGCCTCGCGCCCGTATCAGTTACGGCGACAACATTTTTCTCGAGATGAATGTTGCCCGACGACTTATCAAATTTGCCGCCGTCCGCCGTCACCGTAACGGGCGAATCGCTGGAGTAGGTCTTGGCAATCACATTCGCGAGATCTACCGTTTTCGCAAAAACATCCGCGGTGTCTCCCTCGACCTCAAATTCCTTCTTCCCCTTGGGGGTGTACTTGGAAAAGGTAAAACTCTGAACCTGATGGGTTGCCGTGTCCGATTCAACGGCTGCGCCTTTATCCGCCTGTTTGGGCCTCGAAGAATCGAGCTTTATCTTAATCCCTAAAAACAAAAGATAAGCCAATAACACAATAACCGAAATCACTATAAACCGTTTAAACATATCCGTGTCCCTTCTTCCAAGCTATAAGCTGTAAGCTTTAAGCTGTAAGCTGTAAGGCAAAAATATTATTTTATGACTTATAGCTTACGGCTTATAGCTTATAGCTTTTTTACGCTCGGGCTTCTCTTCCAGCGGTCATGCATCCATGCCCATTGTTCCGGATGCTCGCGGATAAATCCCTCGAGCGAACGCGACCATTCTTCCGTGTAGCGCCGCACCGCCTCTTCCTTATCCGCCTGACGCCTGCACTCGATTGGCTTACCGACAAGCACCCGGTAGCGTTTCCCTTCCCGCAGCACAACCGCGGGAAGGATCGGCGCGCCCGATGCCATGGCTAACTTTACCGGCGCCGTAGGCGTATGAACGGGGTGCCCGTAGAAATCTACAAATATGCCGTCAACCGATTCCATATCCTGATCGGGAACAACTCCCAGAATCTCGTTCCTGCGGAGTACCCCAAGAACCTTGCGCGGAGAATCGTCTCTGTAAACCGTATGGCATCCTAAATGCTCCCTGTTCTCCACAAGCAGGCGGTTGTATGGTTCATAATAAATCTTGCGCGCGAGCGCCCTGCCGGGCAAACCGTATAAACACATAGCCGCCACTAACTCCCAGTTGCCGAAATGGGACGAGAGAAAAATAACGCCTTTTCCCCGCTCGCGCAGTTTATTCAAAACAGCAACGGCTTCTCCGGCGTCCATAATCTCTCTTACGTTCCCGGAGTTGAGCCGGTAAGAAAGGATCACATCGGCGAGA
Source organism: Candidatus Omnitrophota bacterium (assembly GCA_028711765.1). Taxonomy (GTDB): domain Bacteria; phylum Omnitrophota; class Omnitrophia; order Omnitrophales; family JAQTRP01; genus JAQTRP01. The sequence goes on from JAQTRP010000067.1 coordinate 3,239, forward strand.
GTCTGCCCCATATTCTGAAAAACTTTGATCGCGAGGCGCTTACGCTCTTTTTCGGTTTTATCCGGAAAGACAAAAGCAAGATTCCTGTCAACCTTACTGCGATGCCTCTTTACAACATGGTACGCAATCCATCCGCCGGCGTCTGCCACAGCGAGCGCCATAAAGCGCGGCATACACCGAAGAACGCCTATCAGCGCAAGTAACATGCAATAAAATACAAAACGTTCTGGTTTCTTCTTCATATGCTGTATACCATAATCTAAGAAAGAGCCTTATACGAATCCGGCCCGTAATAGATCCTGAATATCCAAAAGACCTACAAGGCGCCCTTTTTCATCCACGACCGGAACTTCATCTATCTTTTTATCGCGTAAAATACTTATCGCCTCGGCCGCAAGTTTATCCGCTCGGATAACGCGCGGGCGGCGCGTGGCAACATCGATAATCCGTTTCTCGAGAATATTCTCGGTACCGTTTTCTATGTGGCGCCTGAGGTCGCCGTCCGTGAAAATGCCCACGAGTCTGCCCCTTGAGTCCACCACCGAGCAGCTCCCCGCGCGCGCTGATGTAATCTTGAGAAGCGCGTTCCTCACGGCCGTGTTCTCTTTGACCGCCGGATTAGAATTTCCCTTCCGCATAAGATCGCGGACCCTGAGAAGTTTCCTGCCCAAACTCCCGCCCGGATGATACAGCGCAAAATCCTCTTCTTTAAAATTTTTCTTCCTGCCTAACGCAACCGCGAGGGCGTCACCCATCGCCAATGTCGCCGTCGTTGACGCCGTCGGGGCAAGCCCCAAGGGACACGCCTCCTTCCGGATGCCCACATCCAAAACGACATCGGCATATTGAGCCAGCGTGGAACGCAGATTGCCGGTCATTGCAATCAATTTTGCCCCGATACGCTTGATTGTAGAAAGGAGCTTCGTAATCTCCTCCGTCTCACCGCTATTTGAAATCGCGATCACAACGTCTTCTTTTGTAACCATGCCGAGATCGCCGTGAATCGCATCGGCAGGATGTAAAAAAAGACTCGGTGTGCCCATAGAGGCGAGAGTAGCCGCTATCTTGCGGCCTATAAATCCGGGCTTCCCCATGCCGGTAACTATGACACGGCCAGGACAGTCTTTCATAAGGCGCACGGCCTCCTTGAAGCTCGCACCGATTTTCTTTCCAAGCGCCCGTACGGCCTCGGCCTCAATCCTTAAAACCCGCCTGGCTATCTTTATCTCTTGAGTCATGAGGTTATGCTCTTTATCTTGACAAGCCGCTCGAGGAGCGGTTCCAACTTATTCAAAGAAAGCGAATTCGGGCCGTCGCACCTTGCCCGCCTTGGCTCTTCGTGAACCTCAATAAAAATACCGTCGCATCCTGCCGCAGCGGCACAGCTTGCAAGCGTAGGTATAAATTCCGGCGCCCCGCCGGAGGCATGCCCCAGTCCGCCCGGTAGCTGTAGCGAGTGGGTCACGTCAAATACAACGGGATAGCCGAAAGAGCGCATAATCGGAATCGAGCGGAAATCGCTGACAAGATTGTTATATCCGAACGAACTGCCGCGCTCGGTAATCAGAATTCTGCGATTCCCGGCTTTTTCGATCTTTTTGATTATATGTTCTATATCCCAAGGCGCAAGAAACTGCCCCTTTTTCACGTTAACGACCTTGCCGGTGCGCGCAGCGGCCATAATAAGATCCGTCTGGCGCGAAAGAAAAGCGGGAATCTGGATTACATCGAGGACTCTGGACGCCCGGTCTACCTCTTCGCGACAATGGACATCGCTCAAAACCGGAATGCCGAGCTCCTCTTTTATCCCGGCGAGAATACGGAGACCCTCCGAAAGGCCTGGGCCGCGAAAGGCCTCGATAGAGGTGCGGTTCGCCTTGTCATAGCTTGACTTGAAGATAAACGGAACACCGCATGCAGCAGCAATTTTCTTGATCTTGCGCGCGTGCCGCAGCGTCGTCTCGGCACCCTCGATAACGCAAGGGCCCGCGATAAGAACAAGTCCGCCCTTTTCTTTAAATTGAACTTTTTTCGTAATCTTGAGCGTTTTAATCATTATCCTTGTCAGGTACCTGGTACTGGATTTACGTTCGTCTTTATGTACCTGGTACCGGATTAACGGGTTCGGTACCAAGTACATAAAGACGCCTGGTATCTCGTGTTTTATTTCCGACTTTTTATTTGCGCCTCAAAGCGCTGCATATCTTCTTCTGTGTCTATACCCAAAGAATCACACTCGGCAAGCACTACCTTTATACGAAAACCGTTTTCGAGAAGCCTTAACTGCTCAAGCTTCTCGGCAGCCTCAAGTGTTGAATGAGCGAGCCTCGGCACCTCAAGAATAACCGCCTTCCTGTAGGCGTAAACGCCGAGGTGTTTTAAAAAAGTCCCTGGTTTACCGTCCCGGAAATACGGAATCATAGATCGGGAAAAATATAGCGCGTATCCGGCCTTATCGGCCACACACTTTACGACATTAGGATCTTTATAATCATCCTCGTTTTCACTCCTTACGCAGAGCGTTCCGACTTTAACATCGGGCGAGGAAAAACTTTCAATAAGACGTCCTATGTCGGCGGGATTCGTTAACGGCTCGTCCCCCTGAATATTCACGTAAACGTCCGCGTCTATTCTCTGGGCAACTTCGCTTAAGCGTTCCGTGCCGCTTGTGTGGGCCGCCTTGGTCATAACGGCCTTGCCGCCGAAGGCCTCAACCGCGCCCCTCACTTCTTCCGAATCACAGGCAACGAGAAGATCGGAGAGAACCTTTATCCTCTTCGCGTTCTCGTAGACGTACTGTATAAGCGGCTTCCCTAATACCATGCGCAGAGGTTTTCTCGGGAGCCGCGTAGAACCGATTCTTGCCGGAATGACACCCAAAACCTTCATCTGAGAGATCCCGCACGGAAAGAGTCCTTCAGTTCCTGGGGGCTGACTGTCGCCGTGCCGACTTTGCCGACCACTATGCCGGCGGCCAGGTTTGAAAGGATAGCCGCTTCTTTCATTGTTGAGCCCGCGGCCAAAGCGAGGGAGAATACCGCGATTACCGTATCGCCCGCGCCCGAAACATCAAACACCTCGCGCGCAAGCGTCGGGATGTGTGTCATCTTGCCGCCTTTTTCAAAAAGCGCCATGCCGTCTTCGCCTAAAGTTATGAGAATGACCTCGGTGCGCATCTTCTTAAGCAGCGCCTGACCTAGCTGTTTCAGACTTAAAGACGCCGCAAGTTCTGGATTTGCGATTGCGCCGCGGGCCTCTTTCAGATTTGGCGTAATGGCGGTAACGCCCTGATAGTAAGCGAAGTGCCTCTCTTTCGGATCCACCACAACCGGTTTCTTATTTAACCGCGCTAAGCGGCGGACCTCTTTAAGCAGGGCCGGCGTCACGACTCCCTTGCCGTAATCCTCAACAATCACGGCGCTTGATACGGGAAGGCGTTTCTTAAGATACGCCGCGATTTTCTTTAAAACTGTCTTGCTTATATCCCTTGAGTCCTCGCGGTCGAAACGGACGACCTGCTGGTGGCGCGCGATGACGCGGGTTTTCATCGTCGTGGGGCGGGTCTCGTCGTAGATTATCCCCTCACAATCCACTTTTTTGCTGCGTATGGTCTTCGCGAGCATCTGACCGCGGAAATCCCTGCCGATAACGCCGCATGCCATGACCTCGCCGCCCAAGGAGCGTATGTTATGGGCCACGTTCAGGGCACCGCCTAGCATGAAAGATTCCCTCTCGACCTTTACTACCGGAACCGGGGCCTCGGGCGAAATACGGGAGACATCGCCCCAAATATACTGGTCAAGCATAAAGTCTCCCACCACAAGCACCCGCGACTGCTTAAAGCGCTCGATTACGGCGAGTAAATGCTCCCGTGTTTTTTTATCCGTAATAATTGTCTTGTCTTTTATTTCGTAGCGCATTGCAAACTCGCTGCCAGAAGAGGCAGCATAATCTCGTGATGGCCGATTATGTAATAACCCTTGCCGCTCTTAAGAGTCGGGCGGCGCGTTATGTTCATATATTCGCGGTATTGATGGATCATATCGAAGCTCGCCGTCGTAAAATCCTCGATCTTTCCCTTGAGGTTCCGCGCGACCGAAAGCGCCTTCAAGAATACCTCGGGGCAAATTACGGCGGAACCGAAATTAAGGACAACCCCGCCGCGGCCGAGATTCGCCACAACCCCCACGAGCGTTTTAAAATCGCGGTAGGACGCCTCGCCCCACGCCCCGCCGTCACAGGCCGGATGCTGGTAAATAATATCGGTACCTATGCCGACATGTGCCGAAGACGTAATCTTCGACCGCGCGCACTCGGCGTAAACGCTGATCCCGCGATTGGGCAGTTTCCCCTTTTCAATCTCGCCGCCGACCGTACAAGCCAGCCCTCTGCCGTTAGCGGCGGCTAATATAGCGCAATTGTTGAGAAAAGCGGCCGTCTCCTTGACCATTCCGAACTTGCCAGAAGGGAGGCTCTTTTCAACCTCTTCGCTCGTTTCGCCCTGAAATGCTAGCTCAAAATCATGTATAAGGGTAGCACCGTTGCCGGCGAGGTGCGTAATAAAACCTTTTCTGATAAGGGCATTAATCAATGGGCTAAGGCCGCACTTAAGGACGTGAGCGCCCATAAAAAATATGACCGGTTTGTGCTTCTTTTTCGCCGCCCGGATTGCCTCCACCACCTTTTTGAAACTGGAAGCCGCGAGCACATCTGGTAGGGAGTTATAAAAAGACACAAAATTCCCTCCCTTGGGCATCAATTTCGCCATGTTTTTTTGCCTGACTTTGCTATGCCGGGCCTTGATGGAATACACCCGTATACGGCTAAAATCCAGTGGCATTATTTTTTATAACCTTTTCTGGGTAAAATATTTGCGTATTCTATCACGCTTAAATAACAGTGTCAAATAACTAAACTAAAGGTACTAACTAATGCTTCAAATTACGTAAAGCTCCGTACAAACCCGATACCCTGAACCAGAAATCAAACAGGTTCTCCGATGAGGATGAAACCTTGGCTCTCGGAACGGCATACAAATCGTGAGCCGCTGCCTTCGCCTTGCCTGTCACAAACGCCATCCGGTAGCCTGCCTCCTTAACAAATTCCGCCGCCTGGGGCGTATAGACGCCGAAAGGATAGGAAAAATACTCTACTGTCACTCCAAGCTCCTTTTCTAAAAGCCGCTTGGACTCAAAGATTTCATTCCTCAAGACATGAACATCGATCTCGTTAAAATGCGGATGGTTAATAGAATGGCTGCCGATTGTAACGCCTTTCTTAATCGCCTCGCGCGCCTGCTTAAAAGACATGCTGTCCTGCGTACCGTTAAGGGCGCAGTCATACACCATAAAATTCGCGACGGGGAGCTTATACTTCTCGATTATTGGCAAGGCCGTGCAGTAAAAGCACCAGTTGCTGCAATCATCAAAAGTCAACACAACCGCGCGACGCGGCGGCTTCATTTTGCCGGTCTTCACGGCATAAAACTCATCGAGGGAAAGAACCCTGTAGCCGCCGTATTTCAGAAAAGCGAGTTGCCTCTCAAAAGCCTTTTTGCTTACGAAGAGCTTGCTCGGGTGCTCCGGAGTGCCGACGAAATGATAAAACAAGACCGGAATCACGCCCGGCACCGGGAGCAGAAAGAAAGCGAGCGCGAGCGTCACTATGATCACCGCAGCCGTAACAATCGTATTCCTTATCCAAATATTCTTCATCGTGTTATATTCCATACAAGGCAATAATCAGACCAATGTCAAAGATTAAAGCGCAAAAGCAAAACCAAAGCTTAAAATTAAAATATTCTATATGCCAGACTGTGCGTTTAGATTTTGAGTTTTAAACTGCAATTTTGCATTTTTCGCTTTGATATCTAATTTTCCCTCTACCCTCTACCCTCTACCCTATTCACTTTTCTACCATCGAGATATTTCAAAAGGCCTTTTTCTTCCATCGCGTGAATTACCCGCTCGGGCGCGAGATCCGTAAGGCACTCGCGGCTTGTGCAATCAGCGTCATAACGGAACTGCCGATAGCAGGGCCTGCAGGGCGCGCCCTCGTTTGCAACGGAGATAAAAGCATCTCCGGCGGGATACGGGCCGTATACATCCTCGCTTGCGGGCCCGAAGATAGCGCACACGGGACAATTGACAGAGCGCGCCAGATGGACTATACCGCCGTCATTAGCGATCAGTAAAAACGATCTCTCGAGCAGAGCCGCCGTAACGCCGAGGCTAACCTTGCCGGCCGTATTAATGAAAGGATACGTAAGTCTCCCCGCGAGGCTCCGCGCGGGCCTTTCGTCTCCTCTCCCTCCCGCTATAATTACGGCTTTGATACCGAAGTGTTTGCCTAAAGCCGCGACGAGGTCCGCGAATCTTTCGGGCGGCCATTGCTTGAGAAGGGCGTCTTTGCCCCAGCTCGCCCCGCCACCCGGGCTCACGGCAACTATCAGATCGGAACGGGAAATATTGATACTCCCGAGCAAGCGATCCGCTTCCTCACGATCTTCATCCTGAACGAAAAATTCAGGCGCCGCTGTCTTGGCGTCGATTCCGGCCTCGCGCGCGAGATCGAGATAATACTCAGTGACGGGCTTCGAGCTGTAGCCTTCTGGAATCGCTAACTTGTGATTAAAACCCCCGCCGCGCCCCTTATAATCAAAACCCGCGCGATGGGGAATGCCGAGGATATACTTCGCAAAGAAGACATAAGTGCGCGTCGCGGAGAAATCAAAGTAGTGATCGTAACCAACGCGCCTGAGCTCAAATAAAAGCCTTACGATCTCAAAGAAAGTAGTAAGCCGCGGCTGCGAGCGCCAGCGGTCCCAGTCCATGACGTAAATCTTGTTAACGTTGGGGTTGTCTTTTAAGACATCGTGTGTCCTTGAGCCCAGTAAAACATCTATCCTCTCGATGCCCGGTTCGCGGCGGATTGCCTTCAAGAAGGGCGTTACAAAAAGGACATCCCCTATTCCG
>JAQTRP010000068.1 GCA_028711765.1 Candidatus Omnitrophota bacterium
GCGAGACGCGCGCAAGCGTCTCAAACAGCGCATTGCTCGAGTGTAACGCATCCTCAATTCGCTTGCGCTCGGTGGTGTCAACGCATGCCCCAGCCATTAAATAAGCCTTTCCGTTTTCATCCCATACCGCCTTGCCGTTGTCGTACCACCAGACGTATGTACCGTCTTTCTTAATTATCCGGTATTCCGCCTTATAAGGCGTCTTTTTTTCAAGATGCGCATTTAGTATCTCTTCTACCCTGGGCCTATCCTCCGGATGAATTGCATTCACCCATGCCTGAATGGTCCTGGGGAATTCCCCTTTCTCGTAACCAAGCATTTCGTCAACCATCCCCGACCAGTCTAAATGGCCTGTTTTCAAATCCCAATTCCAAAGCGCAACCTTAGCTGAAATAGAAGCAACTTCCAACAGTTCTTTTTCCTTGCGCAATTCCTCCTCGGCCAGCTTGCGCTCTGTAATATCCCGAAAGAATCCGACCAGCACAGGTTTACCCTTATAGGTAGTGGACTTTGCCACTATATCGGCATAAAAGATGCTGCCGTCTTTTCTAAGGCAGGGCAGTTCCGGCACCACGGTTTCTTCATTTTTGGCGAGCGCGCTGAAATGCCTTGCCGCAACCGCTAAATGTTCGCGGGGATGAATATCCGAAATACCCTTGGACAAAAACTCCGTTTCCGTGTACCCGAACATCGCGCAGGCTGAAGTATTAACACGGATAAATTTCACAGGCTCGGCGGCGGTATCGGCTATAATTACCCCGTCCACAATGCTGTTATAAACAGTTTCAAACTCCCGCGCTGACTCAGCCAGCACTTCCTCGGTTCTAAACCGCACGATGGCGGTACCGACACGGTCCGCGATTGTTTCAATCACGTGGCGGGTATTGATTGAAATACTGTCACGAGTATGAGAACCGAGGGTAAGGACGCCGACCACCTCATTCCTGTAACGTAAAGGAATAAGCGCCATGAAGTGTATATCCTCAAGTGGCTCGGGCTCACCGGTGGGAATATCCGAACGCAAACCGTAAAACGGTTCTCCTTTAGAAATCAAACGCGCGCGGGAGGAATCCGCGGGATAGCGAGAAAAGTGTTTGGTAAACTGCGGGGATAACCCTTTGTGGGCGATTATATCAAATCCGCCGTCTAGTTTGTCGGCAAGATAAATAGCGCCGCAGTCGATACCTTCCATTTCGGTAATCCCTTCAAGTATCGCCTTCACGGCGGCATCAAGATTCGCGGCGGAACTCAAGGCGATACTGATATCGCGCTGAACACGCAAAAGACCTTCCGCCTCCTTCTGTGCGCTGATATCGCGCACCGTGGCCTGCAGAACCCGCTTGCCGCCGGCCTCGAACCTCGAAAGCAACACAGTTGCCGGAAATTCCGTCCCGTCCATCCGCTTATGCGTCCATTCAAAGAAGTGCAAACCACGTTCGATGGCCATAGCCATCATCTGTTGGGCCTTTTCGGATGACAGAGCGCCATCCGGCTGATATTCGGGAGACAAATCCGCCGGTGTACAGGTCCTAAATTGCTGCTCGTCGCGACAGGCAAACAGCTTGACGGCTGCCGGGTTACCGGCAAGAAATCCCTTATCGGGCGACACAATCATAATGGCGTCTCTTGAATCAGCGTACAGGGAACGATACCGTTCTTCGCTATCCCACAGCGTTTTCTCCGCAACGGCTTGTTGAACAATAAGAGCAACGCTGCTGCTGAGCCCGTCTAACATTGCGTCTTCGGCGGGCAGTATATGGTGTTTCGCGAAAAGGGCCAGGACTCCTATTGTTTCCCTGCCGGGAACCCGGAGTTGGTATCCCGCGAAGGATACAAGCCCCAATTCGCGCGCCCATTCGCGGTTGTGGACGCGGGGATCGTTTGGCACGTCGTTTGTTAAGAACTTGTGATCTTCGCCTGAGGCGATACGTCCGATTTTGTAGCAGCCGAATGGGACGCGGCGGTGGGTTTTACCGTCTATGTGAGCGTAACGGCCGGAACTCGCAAGTAAATGCAGGCATCGGTCCCGGTAACGGCAGATGTGCGGCCCTTCACGAACCTCGGCATGAACGCAACCTTTTTCGCACAGATCTCCGGGTTGAATAAGCCATACTCTACAAAAATCGGCATCGAAGATCCGTACGATGCTGTCGGTAACGCTTTTGAGTTTGCCCTCAAGCGGGCCGGGTGTAAGCAGCGACTGCTGGAGCGAGTTGACGCCCTGCTGCCATAAGAGCATTTTTCCGTGTTCTTCTTCTGAGCGCTTGCGCTCGGTGATATCCCTGACAATATGCACCGTTCCAGCCAATTGGCCGTCTTTTTTAAACACAGGTGAGGTAGTTACCATTAAATACAATCCCAAGCGCGGCTCAAAAAATTCGCTTGTTACGGTTTTCTTTAAATCAAGCGCTTTTTTATGCGGACAATCCGGCCAAGGATGCGTCAGGCCGTGAACCACCTCATAACACTTTTTGCCTATAAACTCATCCGGCTCCTTCCCGAATATTTTGGCGAAAGCCTTATTCACCCTTATGTAATTATATTCCGTGTCCTGCAAACAAACTAAATCACCGAGCGAATTAAAAGTTGTCTCCCATTCTGGCAGCGCCTCAAGTTCCGCTATCCGCTTCTGCAGGAGCTTTATCTCTTCGATGAGTTTTTCCTTGCTTTCATCTTTCGGTGCCATGGTTTTCCTCCAGCCAAACCGCCGGAATTGTTGTCCTTACATCTTTACCGGATGCTCTTTAAGCTTACGCCATCCGTCTTTAGACATAAAAACAAATTCCATAGGAGCTGTTATCGTCTTCCTGCTCCCTTTCTTGACGGAAAAGACGGCGGTTTTAACCGGCGTGATTATACAAAAAAGATGGAGAAGCGACTCAAATATCGTTCCAAAATAATTAAAGCGGTGGGGACATTTTTCAATCGCCCACCTGCCGTTTTTCTTAACTAAAGAATCCAGCACAATCCTGCTTAAAATATGAAAATAACCCGTGACTAATTTAGCGCGCTCAATTTTCCTTTTGCAGGAAAGGTCTTTTGGCGCGAACCTTGGGCTTCCTAAATCATCAATTACCGAATAATCCCCGATATCCGTAATTACGCAGCCTGTCTTTCTGATTCTTTCTTTTAAAAATTTCTCGGCCTTCCGTGAATCTCCATTCAGGCGGAAGCGGAATTTAACGCTCCTGTGCCATTCCTTTGAATTGAAACATTTTTCGGGGAGGCTGTCGAAATCGCAGTTTCCCTTATCTTTATCGCGCGGGGCGTAAAGTCTGATAAACCAGAACCATTCGAGTTTCCCCTCGAACTTACGCGCGAAAGGAAGAATAACCTCACCGAGTATCCGCTCCGTCCAGTCCTTATCCGAAAAGGACCTGCCGAACGGCAGAAATATCCTCGTCTCCCTCGCCTTGCTTATATTCATACACTCACCATATTTCAGGGACGGTTCTCAATAACTATTCGGCGTATAAGTGGTTATGGAAGAACCGTCCCTATAATTCTATGTTGTCACAGAATCCAAAAGAAGCGTGGCGTTATTCTCCAAAACCTCAAGGAACCCCTCGCCCTTAGAATAAAAAATGGCGGTCTTGCCGGAGTCTTCACGCAAGGTTATCTTCCCTGAAACAATATTCGCCGCGAGCGGGGCATGATTCGCGAGAACTCCTAAGTAGCCTGTCTCGGCAGGCACGATAATCGATGAAACCATACCGTGAAAAACAGTCTCGGAGGGAGTAATTATTCTCGCGCGGAATGTGTTCGCCATAAGTTAAATCAGACGGATTCCCGTTTCAGTTTATCGGCCTTCTCGATCGCTTCCTCGATGGTTCCCATCATATAGAAGGCCTGCTCCGGCAGGTCGTCTAATTTGCCGTCGATCAGCATCTTAAATCCCTTTATGGTGTCCTCGAGTTTCACATACCTGCCGGATGAGCCGGTGAAATTCTCCGCTACGAAAAAAGGCTGGGACAGGAATTTCTGGATTTTCCTCGCCCTCGCGACAGCCAACTTATCCTCATCGGAAAGCTCGTCTATACCGAGAATCGAAATTATATCGCGCAGGTCTTTGTACCTCTGGAGAACCTTCTGTACGCCTATCGCCGTATTGTAGTGTTCGTTACCCAAAATCCGCGGGTCCATTATCCTTGAAGTGGAATCGAGCGGATCGACCGCGGGATAAAGTCCGAGCTCCGAAATCTGCCGCGAGAGGACGATCTTCGCGTCGAGATGGGTGAATACCGTCGCCGGCGCGGGATCCGTGAGGTCGTCCGCGGGGACGTATACGGCCTGAACGGACGTGATTGAACCGCGCTTTGTGGACGCAATCCTTTCCTCAAGCTGGGCCACTTCCGTCGCGAGGCTAGGCTGGTAACCGACGGCCGAGGGCATGCGGCCGAGCAAAGTAGATACCTCGCAGCCAGCCTGAATAAACCTGTAAATATTGTCTATGAATAGAAGAACGTCTTTTCTCTCCTCATCGCGGAAATATTCGGCCATCGTGAGGGCCGATAAACCGACGCGGAACCTCGCGCCCGGCGGCTCGCTCATCTCGCCGAAGACGAGGGCGGTCTTTTTCACGACGCCCGAGGCGTTCAGCTCAAGCCAGAGTTCGTTTCCCTCCCTTGTGCGCTCGCCAATGCCGCCGAAGACCGAGACACCGCCGTGCTGGGTCGCGATATTGCGGACAAGCTCCATCACAATGACGGTCTTCCCGACGCCGGCGCCGCCAAACAGCCCGATCTTCCCGCCCCTCGGGTAAGGCGCCAAAAGGTCGATCACCTTGAGACCGGTCTCTAACATGCTGGAGATGGGAAGCTGATCCTGAAAGCTCGGCGACGGCCTGTGTATGTGAAACCTTTTCTCCGGCTCGGCCAGAGGCCCCTTGCCGTCAATGGGAATACCGAGGAGGTTGAATATGCGCCCCAGGGTCTGCTCGCCGACGGGAACGGTTATCGGGGCGCCGGTATCTTTCGCTTTCATCCCGCGCACAAGGCCGTCTGTCGGGCCCAGCGCGATACAACGCGCTACGTTGTTCCCGATGTGCTGGGCCACTTCAAGCGTCAGATTTATATTTTCCAACGGTTCCTCAACCTTGATCGCGTTCAGAAGCTGAGGCAGCTCGCCCTCGGGAAAACGTACATCAACACTCGGGCCTATAACCTGTATAATTTTGCCTTCGGTCATGTTATCCCCTAATTTGTGTCAACCTTTCAGCGCTTCGGCCGCAGAAATCACCTCGATAAGCTCTTTTGTGATCGCGGCCTGCCTTACCTTATTCCTGAGGAGCACTAAAGAATCCAAAAGCTCCTCGGCGTTGTCCGTCGCGGATTTCATTGAAATTGTCCTTGCCGAATGCTCCGCCACGAAAGCCTCAAGAATAATCATTTTCACCTTCGCGGTAAGATATCTCGGCAGAAGCTTCTCTAAAATCCCGTCAACGCCGGGATCCGTTATATAATCCGCGTCATAACCCGCATGCGGAGGTAGGCTGAGCAATTTCTCAACTACCGGTTTGTGCCTTAGGGCGGACTCAAAATGCGTGTAAGCGGCGTACACCTCGCCGACCTCGCCCGAAAGAAACATACCAGCGAGCGTATCCGCGATCTCCTTCTCCATGCCGGTCGAATAACGCCCATAAAGATTAAGGTAAGATTTCCTTATGGGGACACCGATCTTATTAAAATGTTTAAAGGCCTTCCTCCCCATAACGATGAGTTCTAACTTATCCTTCCCGCGCCGGGAGATGAAACTATCCGCGAAGCGTATTATATTTTCGTTATGGACACCCGAGAGGCCGGTGTCGGACGCCACGAGAAACAAAGCGAAACTGCCGTTCTCTTTCTTTTCCTCAAGAAAAGGATGCCTCGCCTGATTTCCCGCCTGCGCCAAAAGATTCGAGAGTAAAAGCCCCATCCTCGCGAAATAAGGCTTAGATAAGAAAAGGGTGTTCTCCGTGCGCCTTAGCTTTGAGACGGACACCATCTCCATCGCCCGCGTGATTTTTGCCGTACCCTCCACGCTCCGGATCCTACGTTTTATGTCTCTCAGCGACTGCGTCATACCTTGATTCTCTTTTCGAAATCCGCCTTGAACGACAAAACAGCGTCATTCAATCTTCCTGTAAGCTCGTCTGATAGCTCTCTTTTCGAATCTATTTCCTTACCTATATCGGGATGGTTCTCGTCCATATACGCGTAAAATTCGGTTTCGAATCTCCGTATCGAATTCAGCGGCAAGCTATCGAGAAAACCGTGCGTGCCCGCGTAGATAATCATAACTTGTTTCGATAGCGGGAGCGGATCGTACTGGCTTTGTTTTAAAATCTCTATCATCTTCTCGCCGCGCGTAAGCTGCGCCTGTGTCGCCTTGTCGAGTTCCGAACCAAACTGCGTAAACGCGGCAAGTTCCCTGTATTGGGCGAGGTCGAGCCTGAGTTTCGCCGCGACCTGCCTCATCGCCTTCGCCTGCGCCTTGCCGCCGACCCTCGAGACAGAAAGCCCGACATTGATCGCGGGGCGCACCCCCGAATAGAAAAGGCTGTTCTCGAGGTATATCTGGCCGTCGGTGATTGAAATCACGTTGGTCGGTATGTAACTTGTGATATCGCCCGCCTGTGTCTCGAGTATCGGAATGGCGGTCATGGAGCCGCCGCCTAATTGATCGGTGAGTTTCGCGGCGCGCTCTAAAAGCCTCGAATGGAGATAGAAAATATCGCCGGGATAGGCCTCTCTGCCCGGCGGCCGGCGTAAAAGAAGCGACAATTGCCTGTAGGCCTGCGCGTGTTTCGAAAGGTCGTCGTAGATAATCAGGACGTGCTTGCCGGAATACATAGACTCTTCCGCTATGGCGCAGCCCGAATAAGGGGCGAGATACTGGAGCGAGGCCGAAGTCCGTGAGGACGCGCTGACTATCGTCGTATATTTCATCGCGCCGTGTTTTTCGAGCGTCTCCGAAACCGCGACTATATTCGATATCTTCTGCCCGATCGCGACGTATATGCAGTGAACATCTTTGTCTTTCTGGTTGATTATGGTGTCGATCGCAATCGCCGTCTTCCCCGTCTGCCTGTCCGCTATCACCAACTCCCTCTGCCCGCGCCCGATAGGGATCATCGAGTCAATCGCCTTAATCCCCGTCTCAAGCGGCTCTTTAACTGGCTGGCGCTCTATAACACCGGGGGCCTTCGACTCAAGGGGCCTGAATTTATCGGTCGCTAGCGGGCCTTTCCCGTCTATCGGCTTTCCAAATGTACCAATCACGCGGCCCACGAGTGCCTCGCCGACCGGGACCTGCGCGATCTTGCCGGTCCTGTTTACGATATCGCCTTCCTTTATATTGGTATCCGAGAGCCCGGAGCCGAAAATAACCGCTCCTACACTGTCTTCCTCAAGATTTAAGGCCATACCCATGGCACCGCCAGGGAATTTCAGCAGTTCTCCCATCATCACATCGTCAAGACCGTAGATGCGCGCGACGTCGTCGCCGACCTGAATGACCGTGCCAATCGACTGCACTCTCAGGCGGGTCTTATATTTCTCGAGTTCCTTCTTTATTATGGATGTTACTTCTTCGGGCCTCAGCGCCATATTAGCCAACCTTAATTGTCATCAATTTTTCCCTAAGTTCTTCAAGCTGTCTTCTCACCGAACCGTCAAATACGACACTTCCTACGGTCACGCAAACTCCTCCGATCAGATCGGGGTCTAAATTTAAATAAAGGTTCAGCTCCTTACGCAATTTGCTTTCCACTTTTTGTTTTATCGTCTCAAGTGACTCCAGCTCGAGCGGAAAAACGCTGCTTAATACACCGTCGACTTTCTCGCCGTGCCCGTAGGTAACCCTCACGTAATCGGCGATCTCGATAATATTGTCTATACGGCCTTTTTCCACGAGCAGCTTAAGGAAATGTCTCGTCTCTTCCGAAAAACCCTCCTCGAATACCCTGTCGATAATAGCGCACTTTTCGGTGTATGTTATCTCAAGCGTCTCCAGCAATTTCTCGAATTCTGGATTTGCGCGAAAGACAATCTTAATGTTCTTGAGATCGGCAATGGCTCGCTCGAGGCCGACCGTCTCCTTCGCGTAGCTCAAAAAACCTTCGGCATATCTTTTCGCGATGATCCCGCTCATTTCATCCCCTCAACCCGCTCTAAAAAATCCGCGACTAATTTTCTGTCTCCCTCTTCCGTCAATTTCTCCCTTATTACCTCTTCGGCGGCCTTTATAGTAAGGTCTATGATCTGCTCTTTTAAGCCTTCCCGGGCTATGGCGAGCTCGTGCTTTAAGCCGTCGCGGGCGCGCTCAACTATATCCTGCGCATCATCGTACGCCTTTCTCCTGATTTCTTCCGTCAGCTTCTCGCCGCTCGCAATTGCCTCGGCAATCTTTGATTTTGCCTCCTCGCCGATCGCATGCAGCTTCGATTCGTACTCCTCCTTCAGGACTTCAACGGCTTTTTTTGCATCTTCTATCCTCTTGAATTCGGACTCAATCCGTGCCTTCCTGTCATCGAGCAGCTTGAGAATCTTCTTCCACGCGAAGGCCCTGAGGATGAAAAGAAGCAGGAGGAAACTCAGGATCTGGGCAATGATCTCGTTTGCGCTTAGAAGCTTTAATAGTTCCATATTTTTCAATGTTGACTTATAACTTAAAACTTATAACTTACAACTTATATCTTCCCCGCCAGCATAAACACAAACACTAGGGCGTAAATCGTGAGCGCCTCGATAAAAGCGCAGCCCGTTGCCATGTTTATTAATATCCTCGTCGAGGCCTCGGGCTGCCTCGCTGTCGCTTCCATCGCGGCGGCAACGGATTTTCCTAATCCGATTGCCGAACCGAACGCCGCTATCCCCAATGCCAGGGGAAGCGCTAACGCAAGTGCTGTTCTGTAGTCCATATTGTCCTCCAGTTAGGTTTGTGGGGAAGTTCGAGACATATCCTAATTTGCGAAACTGTGTACCTGGTACCGCACCCGTTAATCCGGTACCAGGTACACAGTTTCGGTAGCCAGCTTTATTTAATTGGGATGTGGCTCGAACTTCCTTGTTCTTCGTGCGTTAAAACAAGAGCAAAATATATAGTGCTCAAAAGGCAAAATACTAACGCCTGCACAATAGCAGATATGATTGTTAAAAGCATGCTAAAAAGTAAAAGAGGAACACCCTTCGCACCGAAGCCGGCCAGAACCCCTAAAAGGACGTCTTCGCCCCAGATGTTGCTCCTTAAACGTAAGGATAGGCTTAAAGGCCTCACGAACTCCGAAACGACATGTAGAAAAAACATCATAAGCGGAATCACGACCGAAAACGCGAGAATGCCTCTCGGCCTCCCCATCATATGATCTATGTAGCCTAGAAATCCCAATTCCTTAAACGCCGTGTACTGAACGTAAACAAAAACGCAGATGGCGAGACCGGCCGTCGTCGACCAGCTCGCGGTAGGAGACTTCATAAAAGGAATGAGGCCGACAAGGTTCATAAAGAGTATGTATATGAAGAGCGTCCCTATAAAAGGAACGTACCTGATTCCTTTGGGGCCCAGTATTCCGCATACAAAATCCCGCAGGGTGCCGACGAACACCTCCGCCGCGTTCTGCAGGCGGTTCGGAACAAGCTCTTTCCGGCGGCAAGCGAAAAACGCGATGAGTGAAATGGCGAGGATAATAATGAGGGAGAAAATAACATTTTCCCAGAGACGCAGATATTCGGCTAGGGCTGAGCCTTTCAGACTATCGGCAAGAATAGTGACTAAATTCGGCAGCTCGGACTGGGTTAACCTGCCTTCGGCCATAACTTAATGCCTCCCGCAACCGCTAAGGGTAGAGCCAATCCCGTAAGCAAACTTGACGCAGGGAAAAACCTTAAGATTAAAACCAAGAATCCGACTAAGTATAATACCGGAAATTTCACCAAAAGTATAAGCAAAAGCTTCGATTTGGATTTTTCGAGTATCCCGATTTTAAGCAGGCTTAAGGTGACAAGAAAATTTACTAAAGACCACGCCGAGCCTATAGTAAAACCGGCCGCCCATTTTATGCCGACCGTAATAGCCGTGGCTACAAAAATTACGGCCATGAGAATCAATGCTACATTAGCAAGTTTACGCGCGA
>JAQTRP010000069.1 GCA_028711765.1 Candidatus Omnitrophota bacterium
AGCCAACTTGAGTTTGCCCAGAGCATCGCCTTTAGCGCCAAGGACTATAGGCAGGTTAAAGACGTCCAGTTCTTTCTCGACCGTCTCGCCAAGGACAAAATATCTAAGCAAAGCCCGCTACAACAGTGGATCGGCCAGATCATTGCTCTAATTAAATCGTATTTTGTCAAGGAAACTACCTATCGTCCGCGTCCGCCGAGGGCGGAGGAGGATGCCAAGGTAGATATGGGACTGTTGAAGGAAGCAAGGAGTTTAGATTATGACTGGAAGCTTGAGGAGGCGATCTCCAAGTATGAGCATTTTCTCAAGCTCTATCCTACTTACTATCAAGCGCCCGCCATTATTCTGGATTTAGGTTACGCCTATCTTAAAAACGGAAATTACAAAGAGGCCGAGGCGTATTTCAAGCGCGTCGAGAAGAAATACCCTCAGGAAATCGAGTCTATGTTCGCCAAAATACTCCTCAAGAGGCTCGATGATATCCGTGGTTACGAGCGTGAACGTTCAAAACTAACCGAAAGATTGGGCACCCTCAAGACCAAAGAGGCGCTGCAGGAAAATCTTATCAATATGGGCATACTCAGTTACAAGATGTTTGATTATGGGCGCGCCCGAGACGCGTTCGAACAGGCGGTTAAGATTTATCCCGACGGAGAGGATTCGCCACGCGCCCTTTTTTACCTCGGCCTTGTGCTTAAGTCTCATAAGCTTTACGATGACGCGATCGAAGCCTTTAAGCGTCTCGCCAATGACTATCCGGACTGCAATCTTGTCGCTTACGCGCATTATCAGGTAGCCGATGTTTACCAGTTACAGGGCAAGTTCGAGCTTTCCGCCAAAGAGTTCGAAAAGTTAGCCGCCGAACATCCGGAGACGGCCTTAGGAAGCCTTGCTCAGTTCAGGGCGGGCTATATCTATCAGCATGACCTGAAAGATTCTATGAGTTCTTATGATGCATTTCAGAAATTGGGCGGCATGAAGCAAGGCGGGGTTTTGAATGAATACGGCAGGGAGGTGGTGGACACAGTTGTGGGAGAGGGTTATTTAGGGTATGCCTTCCAGAACCTTGTGCAATATCGTCTCGAAGAGGCAAAGCGCGGTTTTCTGAAAGTTATCGATATCAATCAGACAAATGCGTGGGCGCACAGCGGGCTCGGCGAAGATTTCCTTATTCAGGGTGTCTTGAATGATGACAAATCTCTCATACAGAAGGCGCTTGATGAAACCTCTCTCGGCATGGAGCTTTTGCCGGATGACGCGCTTACCCTTGCCGCGAGAGGATATGTGATTAATTTTACGGGGGGTACTGAGGAGGCGATTAAGTATTACGATAAGGCGCTCAAAATCAATCCACATTTTGATATAGCCTGGTACAACTTGGGAAATATTTATCTCAAGAAGGGCAATTATGAAGAGGCGAGGCGCTGTTACCTGAAGACACTGGAGATTAGGCCGACCTTCGCGGTGGCGCACAGCAATCTTGGCTGCACGTATTGGGCGGAGGGAAATCTTGCGGAAGCCATCAAAGAGTTTTCGCGGGCGGTGAGATTGAACCCTAATCTTGTGATGCCAAGATTCAATTTAGCGCGTCTCTATGAAGCGACTTACGATTACGGTAAGGCGCTCAGGCAATACCGCAAGATACTCGCGATTGACCCAAAATTCGAGGATGCCCGCTCCAGAATGGAAGCGCTTGAAGAAAAACAGAAAGACAGAAAAAACGCCGCAGAAAAGGCCAAGCTTTCCAAATGAACAACCACAAAACTTACGCGCGCGCGAAACTGTGGATAGTGCTCGCCCTGTATTCTGTTTTTACCTTTGGAGCGGTTTCGATACTTTGGGCTGACGAAAATGTCGATGAAAGGGTTGTTGCCGAGGTTGTCAAGTACTGGGAAGCTGCTCACAAAAAAGAAGCGCGCGTAAAGGCGCTTGTCCAGGCGGATATGATGGCGGCGCGCACGCCGACCGAAACAGCCGTTATCGAGACGATTAAGTTTCAGAGGAAGAGAACCAAAGAAGATCGCAAAAAAGAAATCCAAGGTCTCAGGCGCTCACGCCTTGCGGGGCGCAAGGGAGTCCGCGAACCTGTCAAAAGGGTCGGCAAAAGAACTCTCGCGGACCGCATCCAGCTCGGATATCTTTTCCAGACTACTTACGACGATAACGTATTTCTCGCTCCCAAAAAGCACAATACGAGAAAAGACGTTATTCTGGAGACAACGCCCACAATCGCGGCAGATCTTGGATTTGGAAATGTCGATTTGGACGTGGCTTATATAGGCGATTGGTATTACTATGTGGAACAGTGGAAACAAAGACGTTATGACCAGTCTATCCAGGCGCACAGCGCCGTGCCGGTTTTTAAGAATTTATTGATCAGCGGCGATTACCAGCACGTTCGCGCCGCCAGCCGTGCCTCGAGCGAGACGACAAACTTCTCTCCGTTCATAGAGAATGTTTTTGACGGTGGTTTTAACTATGACTTAGGCAGGAAATTTGCCGTAGGCGGTGAATATAAGTACAGGCAATTTCATTATACCGACAGTAGCCAACGCGGAAACAACTGGTTTTATCACCGTTTTATCCCTACTTTTTACTATAAATACAGCCCCAAGACTTCCTTTTTTGCCCAGTTTATGCTCGGCAAAACAAATGGGGGCCGTCAGCGTTTTCAATCAGATGACTGGCATATTTCAGCCGGCGTCAAAGGGCGGCTTTCTTCAAAGATGGTTGCCTATGTTAATTTTGGAATTCTGCGCAGGAAGTTTGAAATAAGTAAGCCCAATCTTACCACCCCGATGCTCAAGGCGGTGGTTGTTTGGGGCATGACCCCCCGGGATACGCTGGCTTTTACCTCAAGTTGGGATTCCGAACAGAGCGCAAGTGACGCTAATTTTTATGTAAGTCTTAACGCTTTTGCGAACTGGAAACACGATCTTACGAAAAAACTTTCTACGACCTTGATGGTCGGCGGGAGGCGGAATATTTATCCTGATCTTACGTTTGATCCAAGAAACATTCCGGGCGCGCGCTCGGCAAAACGCAGGGACAATTTTCTCAATACAAAGGGCGGCATTCGTTACAATCTCAAAGATTGGATTTATTTGGATATTTCCTATCGTTACAACCTGCGCGATTCTAATTTCGATAGCCACGATTACCAAGAAAATGAATTTGTAGGTGGCATAGGAGGAGAATTCTAAAAATGGGAAATCCAGAGAAACACGGTTCCAAAGTTTTTTTACTTGTTCCCCTATTCGCGATTTTCGTTGTGTGCCAGCCGTTTTTATTAAGTGTTCCGGCCGCTTATTCGGAGGATTCCTCCGGTAAGTTTTCCGGCGCCCTTGCGGAAAAAGACCCCGCCGCTGATTCTGATGCGGCAGTCAAGCCCTCATCACAAGGCAAGATAGATACGGAAGATTTTGGAGAGGGGGAAGCGACGGAGCAATATATTATTAAGTCCGATGATATTCTAGAGGTAAAAATGTTTCCGGACGAGGAGAAGGAAATCAGCGGCGATTACAAGGTGAGAAAAAGCGGAACAATCTCTTTTCCTCTTCTAGGCGAAGTGGAGGCGGCAGGCCTGGCAGAGGAGGAGTTAGCTCAAAAACTGACTTTTCTACTGGAGAAGGATTATTATGTATTTCCTCAGGTTAATTTGAGAGTCAAAGAGTACCACAAAAGTATAGTCGTGATTTTGGGTGAGGTTAAGCAGCCCGGCACATACGAAGTTGAGACCCAGACGGAATTCACTCTCCTGAGGGCGATTTCGCTGGCGGGCGGTTTTACGGATATCGCCAAGCTAAGCAATATTAAAATCATACGTAAGGTAGGAGGCGCGGAAAAGAGTTTTATGGTTAACGCGGAGGAAATAATCAACGGCAGGAAAAAGGACGTCCGCGTAAAAGAAAATGACGTGATTGTCGTTGGAGAAAGCTTCTTTTAGGTTTTCCGAATTCAAAGAAAGGTTAAGGGCTTCGTATGGCAGAAGAAAACGTCGTTACTAAAGACCTCTTGCACATCGAAGAAGAGATCGATCTCCGCCGGTATGGGCGCATCCTTTTCAGGCGTCGCTGGGCTGTATTAAGCGTAATAATTATAGTGGTCTCGGTTGTCGCGATTTATTTTTTCAGGCTTCCCACGGAATACACCTCAACGTCCAGAGTCGTAATTGAGCAACCCGAAAACCAGCAGGCCCGCGCCTCGCGTTTTGATGAGTTGGCAGCGGTAACAGGCGAGGGGGGAACCCAGAAGGATTTTTATAATACCCAGCTTGAGATTCTGAGAGGATATGCCCTTGCAAGGCAGGTTGTGAAGACTATGGGCCTTGTACGTGTCTATAAACTCCCTAAGAAATTGTGGAATGTCGCCGAGGATGCCCAGGTGCAATATGTCGCGGGCAAGTTTCAGAAGGATGTTAAGGTCGAGCATATCAAGGACAGCCAGCTTTTTGACATTTCCATAAAAACACACGACCCTGTGCTCGCGCGGGATGTTACAAATAAACTTACCGATCTTTTTGTGAAACAGAGCATTGCGGATCAATTGTTTATTTCAAAGGAAATATTGGAGTTCTTCCCGACAGAAGCGGAGAAGCTTCAGATAGAAACTCCGGCGGGCAAGATAGAGGAACTATCGCGCAAGGATATGGCGGACAGTCTTCCTTCGGTGTCAAACGATCCTCTGATCAGGCAGCTTAAGGCAAAGCAGGCGGAACTCGAGACCACGCTTTCGACCCTTTTAAAGCGCTATAAGGAGAAGCACCCTAAGGTAAAGGAGATAAGAAGCAGCCTCGCCTTTATTGACGAACGGATTAAGCTTGAGACCGACAATGTCATCAAAAACCTCAAGGCAAGCTACGCGAGCCAGCTTCAGGTAAGTAACGTGAGAGTTGTTTCCCCGGCTGAGGTGCCGGCCTTGCCGTCAGGTCCGCCGCGGCTTCAGGGCATCGCCCTCGCTTTCTTAGTCAGCCTTTTCTTGGGGTGCGGTTTCGCGTTTCTGCTGGATTTTCTTGATGATACGATCAAGACTCAGGAAGATATCGAAAATTTCGTCCACCTTCCTTTCCTGGGGCATTCCCCGGTTATCCGTATGCGCGGAGGCATCAGGAAACAGATGGAGAACTTTCTCCTTTACTGCGAAAAAGAGCCGCTTTCCGAAGCCGCTGAGGCGTTTCGCTATGTAAAGGTTGCCGTAAATTTCTCGGCGCCGACTCACACTTTAAAAAGTGTTATGGTTACAAGCGCTATCCCGGGTGAAGGCAAGAGTTTTGTGTCTTCTAATCTCGCGGTGTCTTCGGCGCAGGACAAAATGAAAGTACTTCTCATAGAAGGCGACCTTAGGCACCCCGCCATTGCCGCCCATATCGGCGGTAAGTCTTCGCCGGGCCTCAGCGAGTTCCTGACGGGCGACATGTCCTGGGAGGCAGTGATACAAAAGACCTCTGTCGAGAACCTCGACATTGTGGCCGCGGGGCACGTTCCTCCCAATCCGGCCGAGATTCTCGGCTCATATAGGATGGAGGAATTTATGCGTTTCGCGCGTGAACGCTATGACCGTATCATATTCGACTCAGCGCCCGTGATGGGTGTCGCGGACTCTTTAATTGCCGGCAAGTTTATGGACGGTGTTTTAATGGTTATCCATGCCGGTAAAGTCGGGCGCGAGATTATTAATCGTTCAAAGCAGCGGCTTCAGGAGACAGGCCTTAAGATTATAGGGGTTGTCCTGAATAACGTGAACCTTGGAACCGAAGAGGCCTCATACAAATATTATGGCTATGGTTATTACAAAAAGGGCCAGAAAAAAAGTTAATTTTTGAATATTCCATTATGAACGAACAAGATTCGATAGCCCAACCGAAATTTGGCAAGTTTTGTCTTTACGCCATCCTCATCCTCTCCCCGTTGCTGGTCGGTTCTCTAGTGATTCCTGCTTATTCGTTGATAGAAATAATTGCGGCTTTTATGATATTGAACATTCTGTTTGGAATGTTAAAAAGCGGTAAGATCGTTTGGAAACAGATCCCTTATCATATTCCGTTGGTTTTGTTCTTGCTTTTAATCTTAGGGCAGCTTTATCTGTGTAAGTTTCCTGTTTTTACCGTCGTATACCGCAAAGCTACCTTGACGGCATTGTGGAAGTATGCAGCTTATATCTTTGTCTTCTGGGGAGTTCTGTATTATTGTTCAACACGTAAATCGGTGTTTCAGTTGTTGACCATTATATTCGTGGTCGCTTTTTTTATTTCTCTGGTAGGTATTTTGAACAGGTTTTCAGGTTCAGAACATATTTTGTGGTTTCGGGATAAAGATTATCTGCGTTTTTTTGGTACTTTCATCAATGAGAATCATTTTTCTGCCTATATCGGCATGATTATCCCGCTTCTTTTAGGCGCGCTTCTTTATCATTACCATGTCCTTTCGGTTAGGCATTCCAAGACAGGCGTTACGCCCTCTCCGTGGGTGATTATTTTTGACAGTAATTTGATTATTTTCATATTTATGGGTCTCGTTTTTATAGCGGCCCTTTTTATTTCTCTTTCACGCGCAGGTATGTCACTTAGCGCGCTAACGTTTTTCCCTTTTCTTATCGTCGTTTATTTTAAAAGCCAGACAAGAAGCAAATTCTGGTTGTTTCTTTCTTTCCTCGCCCTTCTTATTTTGTTTCTCGCTTGGATAGATATTCGCAAGTCCATTCAGGAATGGCTTACAATTTTTCCTATCGCGGAGGAGAGTAGCCTTCAGCACAGGCTCTTTATATATAAAGGCCTTCTTACGATTATAAAGCGCTGCCCTATATTTGGGACAGGCCTCGGCAGTTTTGAATTTATCTTTCCGATTTTCCGACCGGCTGAGATAGGTTCATCTTATTCTTGGTATGGGCACTGCGATCACCTTCAACTAATGCAGGAGAGCGGCGTTGTCGGTTATCTCATTATGATTGTTTTTCTCGCGCTTTTCTTGTGGAAGAATAAGCGACTCGTTACAGAAAAGAGAGATCCGCTGGTTAAATATGTTGGTTTAGGAACTTTTATGTCGGTTGTCTTTATATTTTTTTACTGCTTTTTCGATTTTAGCCTGCGGATACCGGCCAACATGATTCTTTTGAGTGTGATAGTAGCATTGAATTTCGCAATTGTTTCACATGGCGAAGGCGAGACATCTTTTAATATCAAGGAACGTGTTTTTACTATACCGTGTTTGCTGAAACGGCCTGCAAACTTTATCGTTATTGTTCTTTTTTTGGGTTTTGTATTCTATCCAACTAGAGTTTTGCTGGCTTATCGGTTCGTAGGAGATCCGTATCCCTACGGAAGATTTCTTTTCTTCGAAAGGTCAAGGTCTATTACGGAAAACGATTTGAAGAAGGCTATTTTTATTGATCCTTCCAACGCTGAGTACCATTACCTCTTGGCGATGGTTCTGGGAAGAAATTCCATTTACGAGAGGAGGAAAATGCATAGAGGGGTTTTAAAAAAGGATTTGGAGCCAGCTTTTCAGGAACTATCCCGCGCAATAGAACTTTATCCTTACGCGGGCCGTTATTATTTCTTGGAAGGATTCTTTTACTTTCAAATTAGAGACGTCGAAAACGGGCGGATGGCTCTTCAAAAGTCTATCGAGATGGCACCCGTTAGCCCTTCCGGGCATATGCGTGTCGCTATTTTCTATTTTATCCAGGCGTTGAATGAAAATCTGCTCGATGTCAGCAAATCGCCTTATTTTAAAGAAGGGCTGGAGTGCTACAAAAAAGCGCTTCTTATTGATCCCACGCTGTCACTCAACCGTTGTAAGAGTTGCTTGAGAGATTATTCTGTTATTGAAGAGGCGGTACAATTCGCTTTGGCCCAGGACATGAGTTTCCAGAAAGAACGTATGCTTTATTTCCTGTTTTATGCCTTGCGGCAGTCAAAACACGATCATGCGCCTCTTTTGGAAAACTGGAATTTTAAAAACGCCTATGGGATCTACAAACGTCTTGTTCAGGCGGATGCATCGTTCAATCTCGAGAAAGCGCTTCTCGAGGGCGGAGAAGGAAATAAAGGGAGGATATTCAAACCCGAGGATGTTAAAAAGACACAGTCAGCATTCGATGAGCTTGCCTTAAAGGAATCTTCAGCAATGCAAAGTTCCGAGGTGAAGAAATGAGGGTAAAATTTGTTTTTCTCATTGTAGGCATGATTCTGGCCTGCCTTTTTATATCCATAGCGCTTGTCTATCAGTCCTAAAGCCGCTTTTATCCAACCGCCATTATTCTTGACAAACCCCAAAGGCTGCGTTATGTTTGCTCCTTGGGAGAGTGAAATAACATGTGGGACTATACCGAAAAGGTAAAAGATCATTTTCTTAACCCTCGTAATGTAGGGGAGATAGAGAATCCGGACGCATTGGCCGAGGTAGGCAACATCGTGTGCGGGGATGTCTTGCGGCTTACGCTCAGGATCGACCGCTCAACCGATAAAATTATAGATGCCAAGTTTAAGACCTTCGGCTGCGCCAGCGCTATAGCTTCATCGTCTATTCTGACAGAGATGATTAAGGGGAAGACGGTGGATGAGGCCATGCGTATCACGAACAAGGATATCGCGGGCACTCTCGGAGGCCTTCCGGAAGAAAAGATGCATTGTTCCGTCCTGGGAATGGAGGCGCTTGAGGCCGCGATTAAGAATTACCGGGGGATCACGAACGCTGCTAAAGAGCCTGAGGATAAAAGCCGCATTGTATGCAAGTGTTTCGGTGTCACCGAAGCGAAGATCAAACGCGTTGTTCAGGAAAATAATCTGAGGACGGTAGCCGAGGTCACAAATTATTGCAAGGCCGGCGGCGGCTGCAGGTCATGCCATGGCGAGATCGAGAAGATTATCGCTGAGGTATGGAAGACAAAGATAGACAAGAGAGAGGAAAAGAGGGCGATTAGATTGTCCGGCCCGATGACCAATATCCGCCGCATTCAGCTTGTCGAGGAAACTATAGAGCGCGAGATCAAGCCTATCTTAAGGAAAGACGGCGGAGATATAGAGTTGATTGATGTCGATCGGAACAAGGTGAAGGTAAGGCTAAAGGGGGTCTGCTCGGGATGCCCGAGCGCGGGGGTGACATTAAAACAATTTGTCGAGTCAAAGCTGCGCGAGTTTGTCGAGGATACGATCGAGGTCGAGGAACTCAAATGAAGCCGTCATTGCGAGCCCGCCAATTTGTCCGCCGAAGCTTTAGCGAAGGCGGAAGGCGGGCGTGGCAATATCTATGGATAGGCGGGGTCTCCCGCCCCCGCGAAGTTGCGGGACAGCCTGCCTGCTCGCCTCGTGGCGAAGCCGCGGGCCGGTAGGCAGGGAATGCCCCGCCCATCCAAGAGGGGTATTGTCTTGCAATGACCGTGAATAAAAAGGATACAATAAATTGGCTAAGGTAATCTACGTTGACAATAACGCTACTACGATGGTCGCGCCCGAAGTCTTCGAGGCGATGAAGCCTTATTTCTCGGAGCGCTACGGAAATCCTTCCAGTATGCATTCCTTCGGCGGGGAGGTTGCCCACGATATCGAACGGGCAAGGGGAGAGCTAGCCGCTCTTATCGGTGCTTCGCCATCGGAAATGATTTACACAGGCTGTGGCACAGAGAGCGACAACGCCGCGATACGCGGCACGTTAGCTTCCTATCCCAATAAGCGGCATATAGTTACGACACGGGTTGAGCATCCTGCCGTGCTCAGTCTTGCGGACCAGCTCGAGCGGGAAGGCTACAGGGTGAGCCGTATTTCTGTGGATCGTGAAGGCAAGCTCGATATTGCCGAGCTTCGTTCCGCTATCGATGAAGACACGGCGATTGTTTCTATTATGTATGCCAATAATGAGACAGGGGTAATCTTCCCCGTCGAAGAAGCCGGGAAGATTATTAAGGAAGCAGGTTCCGTTTTTCACTGCGATGCAGTT
>JAQTRP010000070.1 GCA_028711765.1 Candidatus Omnitrophota bacterium
AAGCAATCGTTTCTAACATTTATTGGAGAAAGTTAAGATATGTCAAGGCCAGAAGTTGCTAATAACCGTAGGTTATCAGGCGGAACTTATTTTAACACAGGCGATGGCGGCGAGCTTCAACCTTTGGATATAGGTCATAGATATTACATTGGGTTAGTGTCTGCGGATACAGCTTTTTGGGCACTGGTTAAGAAAAACAGATTGAGTCAGGCCTTGACAAGTCCGTCTTTTTTACGCGAATACCGCGAGAGAAAAGAGTCTTTCATCAAAGAAATGCAGGCTCTTAGGTTTGGGCTTAAACCCTCTGCCGTTTATTTTAATCCTACCGACCGTTGTAATCTGAACTGTTCTTATTGCTATATTCCCGAGAAGCTAAGAAGGAACGGCAGGCATATGCCGGCGGGGAGGCTTCTACGGGCGCTTGAAACCCTGAGAAGTTATTTTAAATCCACTTTGCCCAAAGGCGAGAAGCCACAGGTGGTTTTTCACGGCGCGGAACCAATGCTTAACAAAAAAGCGGTTTTCCATGCCGTTGAAAGATTCAAAGGATATTTTCGCTTTGGCGTACAGACCAACGGTACCCTTTTAGACGATGAGGCGATTGAATTCTTGACTTCAAGGCAAGTGAGCATCGGACTATCCCTTGACGGATACACTACCGAAGTGGCTGATCGGTTGCGCAGAACATGGAGCGGTGAGGGCGTTTCTCAAAAGGTATTGAGGGTAATAAGCCGCCTTAAAGGCTATAAGAATTATTCGGTGATCTGTACCGTGACAAAAGAGAATATGTCTTACCTTGCCAGGCTTGTTGAGTTTTTACATAAGATGAAAGTGCCGGTTTGCATGTTAAATCCTCTGCGATGCACCCTGCCCAACGCCCGCAGGAGCAAGCCTTTGGATTCCACCTTAGCCGGGTATTATTTGAAGGCGTTGGATCGTATCTATGGGTTGTATAAGGGAAGCGGGCGTAAGCTTGTGGTGGCGAACTTTGCCAATGTATTGATGGGTATTATTGCCCCGGCCGGCCGCAGGCTCATGTGTGATATTTCTCCCTGCGGAGGCGGAAGATGCTTTTTCGCGGTTTCCGCAAGCGGCGATATGTTTCCCTGCAGTGAGTTTATCGGGCTTAAGAAATTTAGGGGCGGGAATATTTTCAGGAACAAAATCAGGAAGGTCATAGAAAGCAAACCGTTTAGGTTTGTTACGGAGAGGCGCATTGAAGATATCAGGCCTTGCTCCAATTGTGCCATTCGTCACTTCTGCGGTTCACCCTGTCCTGCCGAGGCCCATGAAATTAACGGTTCCATTGAAAGCAGAGGGGCGTTTTGCGAATTTTATGTGGAGCAGGTCCGTTACGCCTTAGGTCTCGTTGCCGACGGTAAAGAGGATGCCTATCTTTGGGATGGTTGGGATAAGGAAATGCGTACCAGTATGGAAATTACAGAGCTTTAGCCTTTATGTACCTGGTACCGGTCCCATTAATCCGGTACTAGGTACATAAAGGCAATGCATTGAAAGTTGTGCGCAGCGTTAAAAGAATAACTAAAATGAAGACTGCTAAGTCAATTCAAATTTGCGGGACTGGTTCCGGTGTCGGGAAAAGCATCATTACCGCCGCTTTGTGCCGCATATTTTTGCAAGATGGCTATCAGGTAGCGCCCTTTAAGTCCCAGAATATGGCCTTAAATTCTTTCGTTACCGAGGGGGGAGAAGAAATCGGAAGGGCGCAGGCGCTTCAGGCCCTCGCCTCACGGATTAAGCCGACGGCGGATATAAATCCCATTTTAGTTAAACCCACCTCAAATACCCGCGCCCAGATTATAGTTGGCGGAAAACCGGTAAGAAATATGTCCGTTTATGAATACAAGGACTATAAGAAACTGGTTTTTGGCAGGGTAAAGGAGTCATTCGGGAGGCTCAGGGATAAATATGAGATTATTGTTATCGAAGGAGCAGGGAGTCCCGCGGAGATAAACCTGAAAAGTCATGACTTGGTTAATATGAAAATAGCGCGGCTTGCCGGAGCGCCGGTCGTGCTTGTCGGAGATATCGACAAGGGAGGAGTGTTCGCCTGGCTTATAGGAACATGGCAGTTGTTGAGTAAAGGCGAAAGAAAAATGGTGAAGGGTTTTATTATAAATAAGTTTCGGGGAGACAGGAGACTGCTCAGGTCGGGGATAACCTTCCTTGAAAGATATACGGGCATAAAAGTTTTAGGGGTAATCCCGTATTTGCGGGATTTGAAAATTCCCGAGGAGGATTCCTTGCCCGAGGAATCCAGGAAGAAGTCCTTTTCCTACGGACGAAAAGTTAAGATAAGCGTGGTTTATCTTCCACACATCTCCAATTTTACCGACTTCGACGCTTTTAGGCTGGAGCCGGATGTCTCTTTGAAGTATGTAAAGAACTGCGAAGACCTGGACAGCCCAGATGCTGTAATTATTCCCGGTACCAAAAATACAATAGAGGACCTGAATTATCTTAAAAGCCGCGGCCTGGCAGATAAGATCGTCTCGGTTTTTCAGTCGAATCCCGCGGCTGTATTGGTCGGCGTCTGCGGTGGTTACCAAATACTGGGAGAAAAAATTTACGATAGGAAGAATATAGAATCGCGCAACCGAGAAATAGAGGGATTAGGAATCTTGCCTGTCGTTACAGAGATTTGTTCCGAGAAGGTGCTCTCTCAGGTTAGCGCGAGGCATTTATCGTCGGGTAATGAGGTTACGGGTTATGAAATCCATCACGGCAGAACAAAAGCGAAGGCAGGTTCAAAGCCATTATTTGAGGTTGTCCGCCTCGGAAATAAAAAAGCACGGCGCTATGACGGAGTGATGTCACGCGATGGCCGGTCGTGGGGGACTTATATTCACGGTGTATTTGACAGCGATAGTTTCCGCAGGCATTTTATAAACGATTTGAGGAGGAAAAAAGGATGGAGGGTTTTATCCGCAATCGGTAACTACAGCGTAGACGGAGAAATTGACAAACTTGCATTGGCGGTGAGGAGAAATATTGATTTGGGCGCGCTGTATAGAATACTTGGATGTTATCCGCCTTCGCTTAACGAAAGCCGCAGATTAGGTAAGCTTCGGCGGATTTAATTCAGCTTCGTGATTTACGCTCCTTTGTAGTCGCGTAAATCACGGCTTCATTAAAAAGGACGGTATAAAATGAAAGTTGTATCCCTATGGAGCGGCGGCAAAGACAGCTGTTTCGCCTGTTACAAGGCGATTCGCGAGGGGCATGAAGTAGTTTCCCTTTTTAACTTTACGGAGCCGGGAAGCGCAAGTTCTCTGTCACACGGCTTAAAAGCCGAGCTTATCCGGAAACAGGCAGCGGCGACCGGCCTTCCTCTTTTTCAGAAGGCGATGCCACGCCCTACTTATCGCAGAGATTTTATCGAACTCATTGGCGAATGGAAGAAAGAGAAAGGCATCAAGGGTATCGTATTTGGCGATATCTATCTTGAGGAACACAGGGACTGGATAGACAAGGTTTGCGAAGAAGCGGAAGTGCAAGTACTCATGCCTTTATGGAGAATTGATACCCGGAAGTTAGTCGAGGACTTCATCGATGCCGGGTTTAAGTCAATTATCGTAAGGGCCTCCGCTAAATTATTGGGCGAGGAATGGCCTGGGCTGGGAATCGACCGTGCTTTCGTAAAGAAACTGGATGATATGGGTGGCATCGATTATTGCGGTGAACAGGGAGAGTTTCATACGTTTGTCTATGACGGGCCTATTTTCAAAAAACCTCTTGAGCCCATTGCCGGGAAGAAGACATTGAGGGACGGATATTGGTTTTTGGAGCTCGGATTGAAATGAACCTACGGTTAACAGTCAGGGCTAAGTTTATAACCTGCGTTTTTATGTTTCTCGCGGCCTGCGTTTTTACGGGGCATGCCGAGGAAAATTATCCTCAAAGAATGATCTCTCTGGGTCCTTCTATAACCAAGGACCTTTATCTTTTGGGAGCAGGAGATAAGCTGATAGCCGACACCACCTACTGTGTTAAGCCGCCTGAAGCCGAGCGCAAGGAGAAAATCGGAACAGTATTAGAAGTGAATGTGGAGAAGGTTTTCAATCTCAAGCCGGATTTAGTTTTGGCGACTTCCTTAACGAACCCCAAAGCGAAAGAAAAACTTAAGAATCTGGGAATAAGGGTGGTTACTTTTCCCGCACCGAGAGATTTTTCCAGTTTGTGCAGTCAGTTTTTGGAATTGGGTAAGCTCATCGGCGTGGAGGAAGAGGCGGAGGAGATTGTTGAGAATGCGAGGAACAAAGCAGCCTCCATTAGGGAGAAAATTAAGAATTTGCCTAAGCCGAAGGTTTTTATTCAGATAGGCGCGAGGCCTTTGTTCGCGGCGACAGGCCGTTACTTTGTTAATGACTACGTTGAATTTGCCGGCGGCCTGAACATTGCCAAGGAGGCTAGGGAAGGTATTTACTCAAGGGAACAGGTTCTGAAAGCGGATCCCGATGTGATAATTATTGCCGCGATGGGCAGCCTACGAGCGGAGGTGGAGAAAAAGGCTTGGCAAAATTTTCAGACTTTGAATGCGGTAAAATTTAACCGGATTTATATTATAGATTCCGATGAACTTACCAGCCCGACGCCGGTTAGTTTCACGGAGACTTTAGAAGAGTTTGTCGATATTTTACATCCGGGAGTGAAATGTGAAAGATAGAATTATCCGTTGGGCGCTCTGGATATTAGTTTTGTGCGGTCTCGTTGCGGGAGCGGCCATTTTCTCCTTATGCGCGGGTTCGGTAGGTATGTCCTTTAAGGATATTTTGGAGACGATCTTTAGGGGGAAGGGCACTGCCGAACATAGCATACTTTTTGATATACGACTCCCTCGCATTCTCTTGGGTTTCGCCGTGGGCGGGGCGCTAAGCCTGGCCGGCGTAATTTTGCAGGGGATGTTTCGCAATCCTTTGGTTGAGCCGTACACTCTTGGCATCTCCGGAGGGGCGGCCACGGGCGTATGTCTGAATATCGTTTTAGGGTTAAGCCACAGTTTGGGAATATTATCTTTACCCTTATGCGGCTTTTTAGGCGCGATTTTAGTTATAGCGATAGTTTATTCTCTAAGCATGAGAAAAGGTGTCCTTAAGATTCAGGGCCTTCTTCTTACGGGTGTAAT
The DNA here is from genome assembly GCA_028711765.1 of Candidatus Omnitrophota bacterium. Classification (GTDB taxonomy): domain Bacteria; phylum Omnitrophota; class Omnitrophia; order Omnitrophales; family JAQTRP01; genus JAQTRP01. Next base: position 5,147 of record JAQTRP010000070.1, read on the forward strand.
GATAAGTTTTATTTCGTCATCTTTAATTATGCTCATTATGTCCGTCTCGCGCACCGAAGACCTTCATGGAATTGTTTTCTGGATTATGGGGTCATTGGAAGAGCCGAACTGGCTTCTTATAAAATCGGCTTTAGTTGTGTCCGGCCTTGGCCTCGTAGGTTCTTATATTTTTTGCCTCGATCTCAACGCCTTTTCTTTAGGCGAAGAAGAAGCGCTTCATTTGGGTATAAATACAGAGAGAACAAAACGGCTGCTTTTCGTCATAGCTTCTTTGCTTACGGGACTCAGCGTTTCTGTGGCGGGCATGATAGGATTTGTCGGGTTGATAATTCCCCATTTTGTACGGATGTTTGTAGGGTCTGACCATAGGGTATTGCTGCCGGGTTCTTTCTTGGTGGGCGCAGCATTCTTAATATTTTGCGACACGTTAGCCAGAATAGTTATTTCACCCTTGGAATTACCCGTCGGCGTGATTACCGGCATCCTGGGGGGCAGTATCTTCGTTTACGCGTTGGCCAAGAAGAGGAAAACAAGTGCTTAGAATAAGAAATCTTACTTGCGGGTACGATTCAAAGGTCATTCTCCATGATATCAATCTTGATGTTGGTAACGGAGAACTTGTGGGGATAATCGGTCCTAACGGTTCGGGCAAGACAACCCTTATTCGGACCGTAAGCCGGGTGCTTAAGCCGCAAAACGGCGGAGCAATCTTGGACGGAAAGGACATTTGGCAGACGGGATTTAGAGAACTGGCTCAGAAAATAGCGGTGGTTCCCCAAACTTTCAGCGGCGGTGCTATGAGCGTAGAGGAGTTTGTACTTTTAGGACGCATACCGCATTTTAAGGAATTTCAATTTTTGGAGACACACGAGGATTTGGAAATAGCCAAAAGAAGCATGGTCCTGACTGACACCTATGGACTCAGGGACAGGCTCATGAAAGAGACAAGCGGCGGCGAGAGACAACTCGCCCTCATCTCCCGCGCGCTCGCCCAGGAACCGAAGCTGCTTTTGCTGGATGAGCCGACCGCGCACCTTGACATCGCGCATCAGGTGAGAATCTTGGATCTTATAAGAAGACTAAACAAGGAACTCGGCCTTACGGTAATCATAGTTTTACACGATCTGAATCTGGCCAGCGAATATTGCAGGCGTTTAGTCCTTATTAACGAAGGCAGAGTCCATAAGGTTGGTTTACCCGAGGAGGTGATACGATATCAGATCATAGAGGAGGTTTATAAGACGGTGGTGGTCGTGAAGGAAAATCCGGTTTCTTTTAAGCCGTGTGTATTCTTGGTTTCCGAAGAAGACAAACTGAAAAGGAGTTCGAAATTTACCGTATAGGCAAAGGAAGACTTGGTGAAATTCCAAGCGCTGCCCCGCAACGGTGAAAACACAGATGGGCACAGATTTGTTTCACACAGATTAACGCAGATATTTTATCTGTGATTATCTGTGTAATTTTGGTTCCAAGCATTCATCTGTGATAATCTGTGTTTAAAGCCCGGACGATTGCCTATCTCGGAAAGTACTCTCGAGGGAGGAGAAGGTTATGAGGAATATCTTAATTTTAATGGGGACGGCGGTTTTAATTGGCTATGCGGGAATCTGTCTCGCATCCGATGCTCAAGATTCCAAAGCGGGTGCCAAGGCGGCCAAATCTGCCGATCTGGAGCCGGTGGTAGTAACTGCGTCAAGAATAGAAAGAAAGCTCTATGAGGTGCCTTCTAACGTAAGCGTTGTTTCCGAAGGAGAAATAGAGGGCTCGGACGCGAAGAGCGTTCCCGATCTTTTAAAGGGTCTCGAAGGTGTTTACGCCTATGATCCTTCCGGCGTTGGAGTGGGGGCGGCGGTCAATATGAGGGGGTTCTGGGGAAGCATGTCGACTTACCAGCTTGTCTTATTAGACGGGATACCTCAGAACAAGGCGAGTGACAAGCTTGTCGATTGGGATTTTATGCCGCTCAATGATATCGACAGGATAGAGGTACTTAGGGGGCCTGCATCGAGTCTTTACGGCGACGGTGCCATGGCGGGAGTAATTAACATTATTACAAAAAAGCCGGGCGGGAAGCCGGAAACTAAGTTTTCCGGTTCTTACGGTAGTTTTAACACCCAGAATTACAACGTGTCTACTTCGGGTATATTTAAAAAGATCGCCTACCTTATCAGCGCGGCGAGACGCTCGACCGACGGTTTTCGCAAAAACAGCGGTTACGGGAACTTTAATACGACCGGGAAGTTCGATTATTCAATAACGGAGAATCACAAATTAAAAGTGTTTGCCGATTACTCGAGGAGAACGATAAAGGCCTTTCCCTGGGCGTTGACCGAGGCCCAGATCCTTGCGGACAGGCGTATGGCGAGGCCGGGTTCCGAAGATGACAGCAGCATGAACCAGAAAGTCGATTCAAGCGTCACCTACAACGGGAATATCGGAGAGATAACCAGCATTGAAGGCACTTTTTATTATAGGTATGAGGGCGGCGACGCATTTTATACGAGTACAGCGGCGAAGAGTTCGACTACCGAGCAGTTTGACAATGAGAATACCTACGGAATACTTTCGCGCCTTACCATGAAACCCGAGATTTTAGGATTCAAGACTTCTTTTACCGGAGGTTTTGATTTTGAGATAGACAGCTATCACTATAAGGATTACGCCGCGCCTTTCAAGTTTAAGCGCGGCCTCGGGTCGGATTATGGTGTGAGGAGAGACAAGGTGGCGCCTTATTTTCAGGGCGAGATTAAAATCTTCGATCCGCTCAAGGTCGTGGCGGGAGTGAGGTACGATTCGATTGACTTTAATTTCGGAGATCACAGGCTCATCGCTAATTCCAAAGAGAAGTCGATGTCGAAGACGAGCCCCAGTTGCGGGTTGGTATATACCTATGGAGAGGGTTCGAGTTTCTACACAAGTTACGCCCGGGCCTTCAGGACGCCTACAACGGGACAGATGTTCACCTACGGCAGTTCTGCCAATCTTGATCTTAATCCGGAGGAGGCGACAAATTATGAACTGGGCCTGCGCCACCGGCTCTGGGAGGGATTCAGGGTAAACACGAGCCTGTACTGGATGAATCTCGATAACGAGATTTGGTATGATTACGCCCAGAGAAGATATCAAAATTGCGGCAAGACATCCCACAAAGGGGTAGAGACAGGTGTGGATCTCAAGCTTTTTAAGGGGTTGGGCACTTTTTTCAATTATGCCTATACGAGGGCCAAGAATAAAAGCGGGAACTTCAGCGGTAAGTATCTGACAAATATTCCCCTGCATAAGTGGGATTTTGGCGTGAGGTATGAGACGGATTTCGGGCTTAAGGCGAATCTTGTGTTTGTAAGGCCGGGGCAGGGTTATATAGATTCGGCCAACGAAGACAAACTCGCCGGTTACGGCACGGTTGATGTAAAAGTTATCTATGAGCATAAATGGTGGGAGGTATTCTTCGCGGTTAATAATCTATTCGATGAGCAGTATAATTCTTACGGTTACGATACCACAGGCGGCACAAAATATTTCAGCCCCGCTCCCGAAAGGACGATGACCGTCGGCGCCGGGGCAAAATTCTAAATTCTATGAGCAAAGAGTTTATTATAGGATCAATCCTTTCCGTTTCTATTCACGCTGGTGCCTTGTGCGCTTTCACCTGGAGCAATCTTAGCTTTACGGATCCCTCGACCGCGGTCGAGCGCGCCCCTTCGGCTATCGAAATTTCCATGACTGTCTACGAGAGTTTACCTGTCGCAAGGAGTGAGGCCCCCCGCCAGCTCGGGTCGCGCGAATTTAAAGATCGCAAGAAAGAACCGAGGTCCGCCAATCGGGAGAAAAGCGACTTGAGCAATTCCCGTGTTGGTGCTGTAACGAAAGAAGTTTTTACCTCTCCTATCGTAAATATTCCGCCGGCCTATCCCGTTCGGTCACGAGAGGACGGGGAAGAAGGTTTAGTTGTTTTAGAAGTAGAGATATTGGCTGACGGCCGGGTGGGAGAAGTGGCTGTCACGCAGAGTTCCGGCTATACGCGGCTTGACCGCGCCGCTCGCTCGGCGATTAAGCAGTGGCGTTTTCTGCCGGCGCGCGTAAACGGCATCGCAGTACCTGTGAAACGCCGCCTGCCGGTTATTTTTACACTTGCCGAAGTGGCTTAATTGTTAGTTGTCAATTCCTTTCCTTAAGTGCTCCAATTTACCTCTCATTTTAGTAATTTTTCTTCCATAAGCTTTATTGCATCTGGGATTCCGAAATGCAATATGGCGTAATATCTTGAATACATTTTAAAAGCGTTGTAAATCATTCATTATGAATAGGTTACATTTGACAGTTTATTAGGTGTAGTGTATACTCTACATCATACGTAGAAACAGCTTGATGGCAAACCCACCGAAAGGCGGGGGCAGCAAAGCTTCGGGTCTAAAGCGATAGATAGCCAGGACAGCCGGGCTGCAAAGCTGATTGGAAAATAATTTTGCAGTCCGGTTTTTTATTTCACGGACTATCGCGCAGGAGGCACTCATGAAACTAAATTGCTCTCGCCCCATCAAATTAATCGCCATCCTTTTAGTCTATCAATTCATATTTCTTCAGACCACTTGGGCCAATCCGGCCGTGCTTCAATCCAACGAGACCGGTCAGTATATCGCTACTACTTCCGCTACGGAAGAGACGGTAAAGGCCGCCGAGACCCAGACAGTCTCCGATAGTTCCAATACGACAAAGT
>JAQTRP010000071.1 GCA_028711765.1 Candidatus Omnitrophota bacterium
CAAAAGCGTTGATTTGGATTTTTCTAGTATCCAGATTGTAAGCAGGCTTAAGGTGAAAAGAAAATTTACTAAAGACCACGCCGAGCCTATAGTAAAACCGGCCGCCCATTTTATGCCGACCGTAAAAGCCGTGGCTACAAAAATTACGGCCATGAGAATCAATGCTACATTAGCAAGTTTACGCGCGAATTCATCCATTCGGGGATTTCTCATCCGTCTTTAAGGCCAGGCGTACTATGCGCACGGCCTCCCACGCGCTGGCTAAGAATCCGATCGCGGTCAGGCCGAGCGAGACGTAATATCCGAGGCCGAATCTTTTCTCGAGGAAACTGCCGATAAAATATCCGCCGAGCGGCCCCGCAGCCAAGACCACGGGAATAAAAGATAAAAGCCCGCCGATCTTAAGCCACTTATAAAAAAGAGTTTTCTTGTCGCCCGGTTCCGTCACGCTAAGCGCCGCCTTCTTTGCTGTGACAATCAGACCAAAGTTCTTCGATGAAAAATTTAATAAACCTCAAGGTATCGATAACCGGATTTATGTGGCTTGCGCCTCCGGTATAAACGGTCTTGATCGGCACGGATTCAATCGTAAAGCCTAAGCGGGCCGCCTTAATCAGCATCTCCGACTCTATTTCAAACCGGGCACTCTTAAGGGTGAGCCTTTCGAGGACCTCCCTCTTAACGAGCCTGAAACCGCACTGGCTGTCGGGTATGTCCTGCCGCGCCACCCCGGAAATAAGCCACGACATAAACTTATTGGTGGCACGCCGCAAGAGAGGCATATTCCCTACATTCAGCATGCGGTTCCCGACAAAGATGCCGCTCTTTGACCGCTCGGCTGAGGCTATAAAACGCGGGATGTCTTCCGGTAGATGTTGGCCGTCGCCGTCCATAGTCACAACCGCGTCAAAGCCCGACTTCACCGCGTAATTAAAACCCGTTATGAGAGAAGCGCCCTTGCCTTCGTTCAACTGGTTTTTCAAGGTAACGGCGCCGCTATCTTTCGCGGCCTGAGACGTATTGTCGGTTGAGCCGTCGTCAACCACAAGAACTGTGAGTCCTTCTCCCGCAACCTTTCTCACGAGCCTTCCAATCGTTGCGGCTTCATTGTGCGACGGAATAATGACGCAAGTTTTCATCGTCAGCTCTAAGCCTTAATCCGTTCTATCTTTCCAACGTACTGGCTTTTCACCTGCTTAAGCAATGTAAAGGTAAAATCTTTGTTTTTGTTGGCGATATATTCTATGTCGCGTACGTTCTTTTCCTTAAGGACACAGTAGGTAACGGGCTGGCTGCGCAAGAACTCCGCTACTTTCTCCTCGTTATACAGAAAAGGAATCGGATGGGGGCTGAAAAAATTAGGAGCGGGATAGTCGATGACCGCGACCTTCTTGCCGGTGTAGTATTTTACTCCGCGCACAAAAGGCTTCGAGGAAAGTATCGCGGAATCACCGGAATAATTCTCCATCAAGCACGCGCAGGAATCTTTCGACGACATATAAGGCTCTATATCGTCTTTCATAAAAGGGATAACGCACATAACAAGAAGAAGTATACCCGTAAAAAGGTAAATGCTCACAAGTACTTTGCGCTCGGCGGCGCAGATAAAAAACGCCGCCGCCAGGGCTATCGAGGCAAAGAGTAGAAAATAAACCGGGAGCGGAGACGACAAATATTTCGAAAAACCGATCAGGATAACCGCTGCGGCCGCGGGAAATATGAGAAAGATTATCGCCCCACCGAGGGAAAGTAGAATAAGCGGATGCCATTTGATCTTAAACGCCGCGAGATCGCATAGAAAATCAGCCGCTATAAGCGCGAGGGCCGGAAACATGGGCAGTATATAACTGTATAATTTGGAGTGTGCGGGCTGGAAAACAAGAAGGGTGGCGCCTATCCAGCACGCCAAAAGAACATAAAACGGTTTCCTTTCCTTAACAAGCCGCCTCACAAAGTAAACGAGCGAGAAAGCTACATAAATGCTCCACGGGAACATCCCGCCGATCATGGTTGCTGGATAAAAATACCAAGAGTCGTTCTCGGGATGCTCGGCCTCGAGAATACGCCTTATGTGGCAGTTATAAAAAAACTCCTGCGTGAAATCGGAGCCGTATTTTTGGACCATATAGATATACCACGGCAGGGCTACGGCCGCGAAAATGCCTATCCCAAAAAGGGTATCCTTGCAGAAAAGATATTTTATATCCCGCTCTATGATTAAAAACGCGACTACCGCCAGGAGGGCTATCAAAAACCCTATAGGCGTCTTGATCAAGGAAGAAATGGCCGAGAACGCGAAAAACAGCAGGATTCCCGCGCGCTTCCTTTTGGGATCGCAGTACCCCCAGAAAAAAGCCGCGATCGCGAGCAGAACGAAGACGCTGAAAGGCGCGTCCGTGAATATTATCCTCGTGAGGCCGAGAAACAGGCCGGAAGACATCAGTATAATGCCCGAGACAAAACCTTTTTTCTCATCCTTAAAACCGAGCACACCAAGAAAATAAACGGCGAGCACCCCTACCATTGAAATTATCCCCACCGGCAGGCGCGCCACAAAACTTGTGCACCCGAATACCATAAAAAACAGGCGCAGAACAAGATAAACAAGGACCGGCTTCTCAAACTGGGGCACACCAAACAGATAGGGCGTCGCCCAGCTATTGTGCTGGATCATCTCTTTCGCGGTCCCGGCGTAGAAGACCTCATCGGGGTTTGTAAGGCTCATCACGCTGTTTCCGAGTATAAAGAAGATGTACGAGAGGCCGATTAAAATTAATACCCGCGCAAGGCCGCTATTTTTTAACTTCATCGTTTTTAACATTAAGTAGTTCCGTTATCGTTACGAACTTATATCCTTTTTCTCTCAATTTCTCGGCGAGTCTCTGAATCGTAAGTACCGTCTCGTGCCTGTCGCCGCCTTCCGTGCTGAAAACTCCGCCGCTGTCGTGGAAAAGTATTATGTCACCCGGCCTAATGTTATTAAGTATATATTTTATCATATATTTATTATCGAATGTCACCCAATCTTTCGAATTGAGAGACCAGAGGACGACTTTGTACCCCATTTCCTTGAGCTTATTCTTTTCGCTGTCGGTGACCCACGCCTTCGGAGGCCTGAAGTATATAGTTTTCACTCCAGTGGCGTCTTTGATCACTTTTTCGGCGCGATTTACCTCTGTTTCAAGCTCCTCGTTGGTGTAATAAATAAGGCCGTGATGATCGTAGGAATGATTCCCGATCTCATGGCCCTCCTCGGCGACCTGCCGGGCAATTTCCGGATACTTTTCGACGTGCATGCCCAACATAAAGAAAGTCGCTTTGATATTCGCCTGCTTGAGTTCGTTCAGTATCTTAGGTGTCCACACGGGCGAGGGGCCGTCATCAAAAGTGATCGCCACCACTTTGTCCGGCCGCTCGACGTGGTAAACGGTATTCCGCCTCACGATTACCGCCTGATCGAAAAACATCGTAAACGCGGCGACACCGGCCGCGGCGAGGGCGAGTAATATCGCGAGAACAATAATTAACCTTTTGGTGGAGCTTTTTTTCATAAAGATGCTTTCTGTATTCAATTGCTAAAGTTAAGTTTATACAATTTTCGGTGCCGCAAATCAAACATTAAACCTGAAGTTTAGGATATCGCCGTCTTCAACCGCGTAATCTTTTCCCTTAAGGCAGAACTTGCCCGCCTCTTTTACCTTCTCCTCGCTTCCGAGGGTAATTAAATCGTTATATTTTATAAGCTCGGCGCGGATAAAACCCTTTTCGATATCCGAATGAATAACGCCGGTGGCCTCGGGAGCCAAAGCGCCGCGTCTTACGAGCCATTGTTTTACCTCGTCTTGCCCGACCGTGAAAAACGATATCAGGCTCAAGGCCTTGAGGCAGAGCCGCGTGAGGATATCTATGGCCGGCTCCTCTATGCCGAGGGAAATAAGAAATTCTTTTCTTTCCTTTTCCGATTCAAGCTTCGCAATCTCAGACTCTATTTTTGCGGAAACCGGCATAACGTCAATCTTAAGCGGCCGGCATGCCGCCATGAAGGTTTCGATTAAGCTCGAGTTCTTAAGATCATCTTCCGAAATATTCAGGACAATAATCATTTCTTTCAGGGTGATGAACGGATAGCTTGAAAGCATTTTCTTCTCTTCGATATTAAGCTCTACCAACCTTAGTGGAAGCTCCTTATCGAGATGGGACTTAAGCCTTGTAAGAAGCTCGCGCTCTTTGACGGCGGTCTTGTCGTTCGTTTTCTTAACGTCCTTCTCGAGTCTCTCGAGCCTTTTTTCGATAAACATAAGGTCGTTAAGGATAAGCTCCGAGTTTACAAAATCGATATCGCGTTTAGGGTCGACCGAGCCGTTCATGTGGTAGATGGAATCGTCCTTGAACGCCCTTACGACGTGGCAAATGGCGTCGAGATCATCGATATCCTTGAATATTTCGCCCTTCGATATCGAATCTTTCTCAAGCTTTGGCAAAAGCTCCATATCGATGCGCGGCCTTGCCTCCTTCTCCGGTTTATACATATTGACAAACACGTCAAAACGCGGATCGCGGATTTCGGCGAAGCCCTTTACCGGCTTACCGGAGGCAATATCCTTCTCCGACACCTTATGATGTGTAAGGAGCTCGAAAAGCTCTTTTTTGCCTGTCTGCGGAAGTCCTATTATGCCTATTTTCATGTGTATTCGTTGTGTACCAGGTACACTGGGTTTGGGCTGCATTGTAGGGGCGCGGCTGCCTTTTGTCAAGGCTGAGGGACGGTTCTCACCTACTTACGACAGCGCATAAGGTTACGTAAGAACCGTCCCTTAACTATCTGGTTAAAATCGCGCAGGTCTCGATGTGGGGAGTTTGAGGAAAGAAATCATAGGCTTGAAGGCGCTTCAGACTGTACTTGCCGAGTAATATTTTCAGGTCCCTTACGAGCGTGGACGGATTGCAGGAGATATAGACTATAAGGGGCACGGCCGCTTCGACAATTTTTGCCGACATAGCCTCGCCGATCCCCTTCCGCGGCGGGTCCACAATCAAGGCATCAACTTTCCCGCTAAGCGTTTTAGACAGCCATTCTTCAGCGGCGCCTTCGCAGACTTTAAAGTTCTTAACACCGTTTAATCCGATATTCTTTCTCAAAAAGGCCGTATTCTCGGCGGATGATTCCACGCCGATAACTTCCCTTACCTCAGACGCCAGCGCAATCCCGAAAGTGCCTATGCCCGTATAGAAATCGGCGAGCGTTTCCTTGCCCGCGAGGCTCAGCTCTCCTCTCATATCCTTTATGAGCTCTTTAAGCACCCCTGTATTTATCTGGAAGAACGACTCGGGACCTAAGCGGAAAATTTTATCGTCAATTCTTTCCTCTATTTCATCATCACCAGAAATAATAATTTCATCCACCGAGCGTTCTTTTCTCACAATGCAGATTACACCCCGCAGCGGAAATTCTGATTTTAACTCTTCGGCGATTTTCTGGAGAGGCCCGCTATGCTTTGCGGATGAGGCGTATAAAACTATGAGCATCTCTTTGTTGTATGAACTTTCTCTTATCGTCACTTCTTCCACGGAGCGGAGTTTCTGGATCTCCGCCGCCTTGAGGAACAAGGCGAGGAGAGAATTCGCCTCATCCGAAATCAAAAAGCACTTTTCTATTTCGACGAAGGTGTTGAGTGATTCCGCTTCATGATAAGCAAAGCGCGGCTTGTCTTTATCCCACAATATATGAAGGTGTATTTTATTCCTGTATCCCCATTCTTTCTCCGAGGCCGTTACGCGGAGCCCTGAAAGGTCTATCTTAAGGTCGTGGGAAAATATCTCTTTTATCTGGCCTGCTTTTATCTCAAGTTGAAAGGGATAATCGATGCATTGGTAGGGCGAACAAATTTTGTAATGATCACAGCGGGGTTTTACCCTGTGCGGCGAGGGCTCGACGACCCTGACGGTGCGGGCCTCGAGATAATTCTTTTTTTCCTTCAGTATTTCTATCTCAACGAGCTCGCCCGGCAGGCCTTCATCCGTGAAGATAACTTTTCCTTCTTGCGCGGATAAACTCCTGCCCGGATAAACTATTTTCTGAATCTGGATTTGCATTTGCGGCCGGGGACTTGTCCACCGTAGCCAGCTACGTAGGGGTCGCTTACATAGGGGGCGAAGGGGGACGGTTCTTGCGTAAGTTTATTCACACCAACGGGTTACCGAGGTTCAATCGCCAGGGAAACCAGTATGGTTGCTGTAATTAACCGTGCCTCATTTTGGAACGGGGACATTCCAGATATCCCGCGCGTATTCTACTATCGTTCTGTCGCTTGAAAACTTGCCCGAGCGGGCGACGTTTATAATGGACTTTTTTGTCCAGTCGGTCTTATTGAGATAAGCCTTCGATACGATATCCTGCGCCACGCAGTAAAGGTCGAAGTCGGCGCAAACAAAAAAGGTATCTGCCGCCGCGAGAGACTGGACGATGGGATTAAATATTCCGGCCTCCGCCACGGAAAAGAAATCACTCTTGATAAGCCGGAAGATTTCATGGAGCATGGGAGAGCGCTCGATATACGCTTCGGGTTTGTAGCCCCGCAACCTCAGGTTGTGAATCTCATCCGCCTTAAGACCGAAAATAAATATGTTGTCCTTCCCCACCGCTTCGGCAATTTCGATATTAGCACCGTCGAGCGTCCCTATCGTAAGGGCACCGTTTATCATAAACTTCATGCACCCCGTACCTGAGGCCTCGGTGCCCGCAGTAGAAATCTGTTCCGATAGTTCACTCGCGGGGAAAATCTTTTCGGCGAGCGAAACGCGGTAGTTTTCCAAAAACACGACTTTCAATTTGTCTTTAATAGTTTTGTCGTTATTAATCACCTGGGCAACGTTATTGATGAATTTGATAATCAGCTTCGCCATAAAATAACCCGGGGCCGCTTTGCCGCCAAAAATAAACGTCCGCGGGAGGACTTCCGCGTTGGGGTTTTCCTTGAGCCGCAAATATTGCGAGATGACATAAAAGGAGAAGAGAAGCTGCCGTTTGTACTCGTGAATGCGCTTCACCTGAACATCAAAGAGCGACGCCGGATTAACCACTATACCGGTTGTCTTCTCGATATAATCCGCGAGAAAAACTTTGTTGTCGGCCTTGACCTTCTGCCACTTTTCCCTGAAAGAGGCATCGTCCTTGAAGTCGATGAGTTTCTTCATTTCATAAAGGTCCGTTGTCCAGCCTTCGCCTATGGCGCTTGTCACAAGGTCCGAAAGCCCCGTATTCGCCTTAAGAAGCCATCTCCTCTGTGTGATGCCGTTTGTCTTGCAGTTAAATTTATCCGGCCAGAGTTCATAAAAATCCTTGAAGATCTCGGATTTAATCAACTTAAAATGAAGCTCGGAAACACCGTTTACGGAATGGCTGCCGATAACCGAAAGGAACGCCATCCTGATTTTCTTGGGATCGCCCTCCTCGATAATGGACATCCTTTTTATGCGGTCCGTGTCTCCCGGAAACTTCGTCGCCACCTCGCGCAGGAACCGTATATTGATTTCATAAATGAGCTGAAGGTGCCGCGGCAGAAGGTTTTCAAACATGGGAACCGGCCAGCATTCCAGCGCCTCGGGCATCACCGTGTGATTTGTATAGGCAAACGTCCTCACGACTATATCCCACGCCGTATCCCAATCGAGCTTTTCCTCGTCGATCAAAAGCCTCATAAGCTCGGCTATGGCGAGCGAGGGGTGGGTATCGTTAAGCTGAACCGCCACCTTATCGGGGAACACCTTAAAATCCTTATTTTCCGCCTTGAAGCGCCGCACGATATCCGACATGGACGCAGCGGTAAAAAAATACTCCTGCTTAAGCCGTAGCTCCCTCCCGCGGCTTACGTCGTCATTGGGATAAAGCACCTTCGAAATATTTTCCGAAAGCACCTTGTTGTAGGCCGCCTGCTCGTAATCGCCGTGGTTAAAATAATCGAGGTCAAACTCCTCCGTGCTTCTCGCCGACCAGAGCCTCAGGGTATTAACGATATCGTTACGGTAACCCGGGACGGGTATGTCATAAGGCATGGCAACGACGTCCTGTGTATCGACCCAGTTGACGCGCATCTTCCCTTCCTTGTCGGCGAAAATGTAGGTGTGCCCGTAGAATCTTACTTTCACCGTGTATTCTGGGCGGGCGAATTCCCAGGGATTGCCCAGCCACAGCCACTCGTCCGGAAGCTCGACCTGACGGCCGTTTATGATCTTCTGGTTAAAAATCCCGTAATCGTAACGGATACCGTAGCCGTGCGCGGGAATGCCGAGGGTCGCCATAGAATCAAGAAAGCACGCCGCAAGTCTCCCGAGACCGCCGTTGCCGAGACCTGCGTCGCGCTCTTCCTCGCGCAGATCCTCGAGGTTGTAACCTAAATCGCTAAGGGCCTCTTCTATCTCTTTCATAAGGCCGAGATTAAGAATATTATTGCCGAGAAGCCTTCCGATGAGGAACTCCAAAGACAGGTAATAGACGCGCTTTGAATTTTCCTTATGGTAGCGCTGCTGGGTCGCAATCCATCGCTCTACAATCCTGTCCCTTACCGCGATGGCAAGGGCGCTGAAGCTGTCGTAGGTGGTTGCCGTATACTTGTCTTTCGCGAGGGTGCATTCGAGATTATTCTTAAAAGACATCTCGATGCCCTGCTTGGTCATCTTCTTGTGGAATATAAGAGGCTCGTTTGCCTGTCTTGTTCTTGCTTCTTTCATCTGGGGCACTCCGTAATGTGTTAGCCAGTTAGCCGGTGAGCCAGTGTGCCGGTTTAACCGGCTGACTCGCTCACAACATATTGCGTAATTTAGTGATACAATTTTACTAATTCCGTCAGAGAACGAACAACTTTCTTCCTGTATTTCCTGACGCTCTTAAGCGTGCTGGACCCTCCGGTCACGAAAACCGCGTCAATCCCCGCGCGGCGGGCGGTTTCCATATCTATATCCATATCGCCGATATAAACGGCGGCTTTCCTTCTCACCCTAAACTTCTTCAATATTTCAAGAAGTATCTTCGGATCCGGCTTCCGTTTTCCTATCCTGTCGGCGCACAATACATAATCGAGCTTCAGGCCGAGGCGTTTAAGAACTATATTCGTGAACATCTGCGGCCGATTAGACGCGAGGGCGGTCCTTCTGCCTTCTTTTCTCAATAAATCTATAAGCCGCCGCGCGCCGGGTTTAAGCTTCGAAAAGCTCAAGAGGGCTTTTTTGTGATGGGCGCGGTAGAGCTTCAAGGCCTTGCCGCTTTCCCCGTGCGGGAAGAAAGTTTCCACAAAGAGCCTGTCGCCTCTGCCGACGTTCTTTTTTACTTTCTCTAAAGTAACGGTGGGAAGGCCTAATTTCTTTAACGCGAAATTCAGGCTCTTCCATACTGCTTTATAAGCATCGACTAAAGTACCGTCTAAATCAAATATAAAGAGCGATTTTCTATCCATATTAAAGGCACTTAAACAATTCCTCGGCTAGCTTGCAGTGCTTAATCTTTAAAACCTCATTAATAATCTTTATAACTTCTTCCCTAATTGCCATCGCTTTTTCCTCCGGCTGATAAATCAGCCACAACGCCCGATTTGACACCGTCAGCGAGCCACGCCAAGCTGTTAACGTAATACTCCCTGTCGCTCTCATAATACCAGTCTCCGTCCTCTTTTTCCAGATATGCCCTCGTCGTGTTCAGAAAAACCTGGGCGTACTTTGACTTGCCGGCGGC
>JAQTRP010000072.1:0-172 GCA_028711765.1 Candidatus Omnitrophota bacterium
GAGGGGTTGCCCGATTGGTCTAAATATATCTCCGTGTGCTTGGTGTCCGGGGGTTCGGCCGTGAGCTCCCCGTCATAGGAGAAGATGCTCGTCACCTCGCCCTCCGTCAGGTGGAAGAAGTTCGTGGACTCCACGTTGCCTTCGGAATCGTATGTGAGGCTGCGTATCGGGT
>JAQTRP010000072.1:272-9638 GCA_028711765.1 Candidatus Omnitrophota bacterium
CTCCGTTTTCATCGAGGAATACGTGGCCTGTGATGCCGGTTGTGGGCTCGGTCTCCCAGAGACCGTCATAGGTGCGTATCTCGCGCACCTTACCGTCTATGAGGCCGAAGAAGTTCGTGGACTCCACGTTGCCTTCGGAATCGTATGTGAGGCTGCGTATCGGGTCTCCGTTTTCATCGAGGAATACGTGGCCTGTGATGCCGGTTGTGGGCTCGGTCTCCCAGAGACCGTCATAGGTGCGTATCTCGCGCACCTTACCGTCTATGAGGCCGAAGAAGTTCGTGGACTCCACTGTGCCGTCTGCATTATAGGTAAGGCTCCTTACGGGGTTGCCATCGGAGTCGAGGATAAGATGTGAAGTTGGCGGAACAGTAGGTGGAGGTTCTGCTGCAAGCTGACCGGAATAAGTTTTAATCTCGCCAATTCCTCCTAATCCATTGGGCTTGAAAAAGTTAGTATTCCAGCTACCATCTTCTTCCTGTGTTTGGCTTGAAGTAAGTTCGCCCTCATAGTTAAGGAAACTGATTTCTTTAAGGGTATCGGCCTGGTCTCCCTCCGCCGGGCTAACTGAACCGTCCTCACTTACTATGTCCGGCTCGCCGTTGATTTTATAGGTGCGGATCTGCTGCATCCTGCTAAGGCTATCATAGATATAAACCGTCTGAGTACTCGGAACGGACAAGGTGGGATCAGCGACGTCTTCCTTATAGTTAATAGAATACCAAGCCTCGTCTTCGCCATAGGAGTTTTCGCGGAAAAAAGTCTTCGAGGTTAGCAAACCGTAAAGAGGCCTGCCGGTTTCGGAATCTTTATCGGTCCTTGAGTTGCCATCGGCATCAAGCAGCGGATCGTAATTCTCGACAGTCTTTAAAATCCCCTGGCCAACATCATCGTAATTATAAAGTGTGTAGCTTCCGTCAACATTCTCCACCCAGTCAAGGATGAGAACGTCATATATAGTCTTCTTAAAATGTTGAGTAGCCTTAAGCTCGCCTACCGGTGTTTGGCTTGTCCTCACGGTCTGGAGATCGGCTATCTCTGTCACATCCCACTGTGTTGCAGAGGTGAGTTCGCCATCCGTATAGTTGTAATCGATACGCTCGGAAGGAACCCTGACGCCTTCCTTATTATCACTATATGAGACACGATGGTGCATTGTCCCGTCTTCATAAAAAGTCTCGGAAACTCTATTGCCTTCTTCATCCCATTCTTCTTCGTGTTCGAGAATCGGATTCCCATTCGCATCAAGAACTAAGCTACCGTCAGCTTGAGTCTCGTAATAATAGTGAGTCCTGGAAAGAAGTTCCCCATTGGATAACTCTGCCGTCGGGGCGCTTCTTTCGACAATAAGGTCAAGCGTACGTCCATCATTATCCGTAAGTCCCAGCGTTCCGCCTGCATCATCGGCAGTGGTGTAATAATATGTCTTTACGTTGCCTAAGCGGTCGGTCTCGGTCTTGGTGCGCGGATCACCGTCAGTGGACACATTACCATCACCGTCATAAAGAATTACTACGCCGTTTTCATCCTCGTAATAGCGCAAAATCGTGCCATCCGATTTTTTTACATAGTCGAGATCGGCATTACTGTCTTCGTAATAAAAGTATTCCTGCCAATTACCCCTTGTATCAATAATATATTTAAGTACAAGTTCGTCTGATATCGTATTTACCGTAAAACGGTATATAGTCGCTAAATTACCATATATGAGTTTTATAACAATGTCCCCATCTTCGGAATAAAATTGATACGTTACGCTCTCGTCACCATTTATATCGGTTACGCCGGTAATAATATCGCCTCCGGTATCAGGATCCGTTCCAATATTTATGACAACACCGTTACTCATAACGATGCGTTTAGAACCGTCTATCAATAACTGATAGTTGCTATAAACCGTTTCTTGCGTCTCAAGTTTTACCTCAATCACCTCACCTGTTTCGGGATCGATAACATGCGTAAATGAACGGAGAATATTTCCTTGGGCGTCTACGATCCGTTTTATCAGACCATTCTCATAGTAAGTGGTAATACCCTCGGCAGTAGTTGTACTAAGAAGTACGCCGTCGGCGTCAAAAACCTGTCTATAACCGTCCGCCTCGACGCTAGCCTCTAAAAGCTCGCCGGCCGCGTTATAAATGCGTTTTATCGTTTGATCATTCTCGTAGTCAACGGTCGTTTCAATTCTCCGTACTTCACCGGCTTCGGTAATCTCCTCTTCGTAGGAAACGGTCATAAGAAGGGTCTGCGTGACAGGATTGGAGACACGGATTTGGGTTATTTCCCCCGCGTCATTGTAGGTATATTCCTGGAGAAGACCGTCCTCAGTGAGCTTGCTCTCGAGAACTCCGGCGGAATTGAAAAATTCGATAGAACCATCGGAATATTCGTAGGATATTTCTGTTATATTACCGCTCTGGTCGTACTTGTATCCAACCTGAATAGTAGTATCGTCGGCCATTTCCACCAAAATAACGTTTCCTTTGCTGTCATAGTGGGTGACCGTGCCGTTAGAGTCGATACGTCTTACAAGAACCCCGTTCTCATACTCATACGTCGCCAATCCGCCGGAAGATGTGCCCGGAATCGAGACATTGGAAACAACAAGGTTGCCATCTTTGTCATAGTTTTCTGTTATTGTTTGGGCGTGGGCGGGGTTTAAATTGGTGTAAACAACCTGGCTTGAACCGTCGGCAAATAACGTGCGTGAAGCGTAGACCATATCACCGTTAGAGTCCTCCTGCACAAACTCGACCCATTCGCCGAAAGAACCGTCTGAATTCAACTCATAAACCTGATATTCTCCCGTCGGCTGTCCGCCGCTTATGTTCTCGACCTTCACGCGTCCCGATATTGAATAGTCATACCGTGAAAACGCGATAAATGTACCGCTTATCCGAATGCCGGTCTCATACGTCAATTCACCCAGGCTTTCGCCGTCGTAGGAAACCTTGCTGTAGAATCCGGTCTCTTCGCTGATTATATAGGCGAAGCCTGCTTCCGTTGTCGTATCAACGAGGAAAGAATCGCCGTCCTCGTCCGTAAAACTGATAATCCGGTCGTCGGTCTGATTAAAAGTCTGGGTAGTGCCCTTTATCTCATCCTTTACCGTATAAACACCGGCCGTATCATCGTAGGTATAGCTATACTCCCCGCCCTCAACCTTATAACGCAGAAGGCGTTCAGCCTTATAAGTATCGCCTTCCTCGTCGTAAACAAGCTCGTAGGCGGCATAAATATCGGGGTTATCCTTATCCGAAATACGTAAAATACCGGCGCTGTAATCATAGGCGTATTCGGCATCGGCGGTACTCACATATACAAGACGCTTCACTTCGGGAGACTTCGAGGTATTATTCCACTCAAACTCATATTTGTAGCATTGCTCGGGATCGCCTTCCTTGAAAACTGTCAGGATTCCATTTTCGTAATCATACGATTGGATCTTTTCCGTGCTGCCATCGTCATGCAGAATACCCACTTCCAAAACCTTCTCAGGCTGATATTGGCTATTGTAGGTGTAGTCGTAATAAAGCCCCTCGGCCTGACCTTCTTTTTTCTCATCTATACGGACCGTTCCCAACGTGTCGTTATAGGCAAATGTCCGGTTGACCCAGACACCGTCTTCCTGAATGTGAGACTCTATAAGACGACTTTCCTTCGCGGGATCCACCGTGTAGTGTGAACCGTCAGGGTTGCTATACGTAATAGTCCCATCGGAGTTGTGAGTGGTCTGCGTATCAGATGTAGGAGGCGCTAAAGGACCGGTACCTGATAGAAAACTGTCCGTAGATGGAACCTTGGGCGCTTCTCCTGAAGGAATTGAAGGCTGCTCGGTAACGGGAATTGTCGGCGCTGGTGCCTGTGTTCCTTGCTCTTCCGCTGAATCAGTTTCGAACCGGATATTCTTATCTAAGATATCCCTCAGCTTTTCCTTGAGTAGATTATTCTCGATCACTTGGGCTGGGACCGCTGCGTGGTACGCGAAGGCACGCTGAAGATCGAACTGAGTGGAAGCAAAAAAGAAGATGACTATGCATGATATAATCCGCAATGCCATCTTCTTTCTCGAAATCTGCCAGGGTATCATCTTATTTATTTCCTTTTTTTTAATCCCTCGACGCTACTAAGCTATTTCCTTTCCCCTTCATTTTCTCTCACTAAGTATTTATTATAATATTGATAAAAACGTTACAGATACTTTTTAAATGTTGTTAGTAACACCTGAAAAATATAAATCTTTTGACAAAGATAGGACTGAATTTGGTCATATTCATCTTTTCCACCAAGCCTAATGTAAGTATAACCTCCCAAATGGGAATTGTCAATTCTGTGCGTATTCTTTTCTTATAAGACACACTGAGTTATTAAAGACCCTTTAGAAAGCCAAAATATAGCAAAATATAGCATTCCTAACCAAAGGGATAAAAACGATTAAACAGGCTTTATATCACCTTTCTGTACCTGGTACCGCATTCAGTTAATCCGGTACCAGGTACAGAAAGGTAAGACAGGGGATGGCAATCAGGACATGCCCAGAATCCCGTGGGCGGCTTCCTGGACAGCCTCGCTCATAGTGGGGTGGGGATGGATTGTAAGAGTAAGGTCTTCGGCCTTTAGGCCCAAACGGATGGCGAGTGTCAACTCCCCTATTATTTCCGTCGCTCCCTCGCCAAAAACCTGGGCGCCTATAAGTCGGCTACTCGCCTTATCCGAAACGAGCTGCAGAAAACCTTCAATTGAACCAAGGGCGTGCGCCTTGCCTAACGCGGAAAACGGGAAACGAAAACTCTTTGCCTTGATTCCTTTTCCAGCCGCACGCTCTTCCGCGAGGCCGACGCTCGCAACCGGAGGATTGGTAAATATGCAGGCCGGCACAGCTCCGTAATCCATCTTAACTTTCTTTTCTTTAAGATTCTCCACGGCAACCAAACCCTCGCGTGATGCCACGTGCGCAAGCTGGGGAGATGATAAAACGTCGCCGATCGCGAAAACACCCTCGCAGGATGTGGAAAGAAAATCATCAACAACAACAGCACCCTTATCAAGCTTGATACCGATTTCTTCCAAGCCGATGCCTTTCACGTTGCGCGACCTGCCGCAGGATACAAGAATGACATCAACTTCTATCTTTTCGCCTCCGCTTAAAATAACTTCCACGCTATTTGCCTTCTTGTTGAAAGATTCCGCTTTTCGCTCAAGATAGATTTCAACCCCGCGGCGCTTAAAAACACCCGCGAGCCGTGTGCCCAAAGCCGAATCCTCCTCCGGCAGTAAACGGCCCATCATCTCGACAACGCTCACCTTGCTCGTGAGCGATGAAAAAATCGACGCCCACTCGCACCCGATAGCGCCGCCGCCCACAATCAAAATACGCTTCGGCGCTTCTTTGAGTAAAAGGGCGTCCGTGGAATCTATAACCTGTTTATGATCAAACGGCAATTGGGGAATTTCAAGCGGCCGCGACCCTGTGGCGACGATAAAGCGCGACGCCTTAATTTCCTTCTTCCCGCCGTCCGAAATAACCTCGAGCGCCTCACGGCTCTTAAAGCGCCCCTCCCCTTTAATCAAATCAACGCCCTTCTTATCAAGCAGAAAAAGTATGCCCTTCGCGAGATTTTCCACGATGCGGTCCTTGCGGGCTTTCATTAAGGCGAAATCGGCCTTTGCCTCGGGAATAATCAGTCCAAACTCTTTGGCGCGACGGGCGCGATCAAGGAGATCGCACGACACAGTCAAGGCCTTAGTAGGAATACAACCCGCGTTAAGGCAAACACCGCCTACACGGTCTTTTTCTATCAGGGCGGTCTTGTAGCCTAAATCGGCTGCCCGCAGGGCGGCCACGTATCCTCCGGGTCCCGCGCCGAGAATCGCTAAATCATATCTTTCCATATCTAAAACCCCTTTATTAGTGAGGCGGGTAAGGAAATATCCGCTACCTTGACCTCACCGCAATATTTCGGCCCCTCATTTGTGCGAAAACCGCGCTTTGGAAGGCCTAAGGTAACGGTTATCGCCGCCCTAACGGCAGATCCCATAACCCTGCCCGTATCCGCGCAAAGCCCCGATGGGATATCAACCGCTACGACAGCCTTCCTCGATTCATTAATCGCATCAATAACGCTGCGAAAGAACCCTGTTACTTCTTTCTCAAGGCCGGTTCCGAAAATAGCGTCAACTATAACGGATGACCCCTCAAGGCCGCTTCTGAATGAGCGCATATCCTTTTCTTCCAAAACTTCCGAAACAGGACCGCCCATTGCTTCCCAGATCGCGAGGTTTGTCGATGAATCCCCCTTAATTGCCTCCTTCGGCGTAAGGAGAAAAACCTTAACCTTATACCCGTGGTTCGCGAGATGCCGCGCCGCGACCAACCCATCGCCGCCGTTATTTCCCTTGCCGCAAACTACCGCGATAGAAACACCTTTTCGCGTTTCAATGGCTTCGGCAACACATAAACCCGCGTTCTCCATAAGGATAAGACTCGGGATCTTATACTTCTCAATCGCCTCGCGGTCAATTTCCCGCATTTCCTTGCGGG
The DNA here is from genome assembly GCA_028711765.1 of Candidatus Omnitrophota bacterium. Classification (GTDB taxonomy): domain Bacteria; phylum Omnitrophota; class Omnitrophia; order Omnitrophales; family JAQTRP01; genus JAQTRP01. The sequence goes on from JAQTRP010000072.1 coordinate 6,814, forward strand.
TCACTTCTCTCACGGCTGCCCTCTCCCCCGCTATTTTCACCGAGAACCTTACGGGCAAACCCTCGCGGGATAACCCCTTGCCTCGAGCTGGCCGGCAACGTACGCCGCCTCGGCCCTTGTCTTGAATTGCCCCAAGCGGACCTTGTATAAAACGGTCTTTTCTTCTCTTGCCTTTATAATCGCCGGCTTATATCCAAGGACCTCAAGCTCGAGCTTGAGGCGCCTCGCGTTATTCTCGTCAAAGAAAGCCCCTACCTGAATCGTAAAATAATCGGGCTTCTCCTCTTTTCCGCCAAGCTGCTGGGCCTCGATGCTGGAGGGATATTGCGATAGAAGCGTCTCGCGATACTGGTCGGCCTGCTTAAAATCGCCTACCGCCTGGCAGACTTCGAAAAGTTTCTTATAGGCGGATGGCAATAAAGAGCTTGAAGGGTAAGCCCTGGTAAAACTCTCATAAAGCTGAAAGGCCTGTTTGCTCTTACCCTCTAGGTAGTAGGAATCGGCAAACCGTAATGCCGCCGACGCGGCAAGTTCCTTTCCTTTGTCGTTTTTCTCAACAGCCTCTAAATAGCGCCGGGCCTCGATAAAACGCTTTTCAACAAGAAGGCTGACACCCACATAATAAAGCGCCTTTACGACTTCGGGTTGCGAGGAAGAAAGATTCAGCATCCTTCCCGAACGTATTACCTCGTCGTAGTTTCCTTTCAGATAAAGAATCGTGATATTGTCGAGACTCTCTTTCGCCGAAATCTGGGTGGAATAAGAAGCGCAACCCGCGATAAGGAAAGGTAGAAAAAGAGCGAAAACCGCTGCCGCGATTAAGGTTTTGCTTTTGAGGATCTTCACTGCGGGTTCGCTCCGGACGGTTCAACTACTTTGTCTGGCTCTTTCGGTGCCTTAACAAACTCGATAAACTTAAGGCCAAAGGCACCGAATAAATCTTCGGTCTCAACTTTCGCGCCCTTCTTTAGGTCTTCTCCCGGCGCGACAACGACATCGATAAAATCCACGGCCCCGAGAGGCGCAGTTTCCGAAATAAGTTTCCACTTAGACCTGTCAAATAAGACGGTCACCCATTCGCTGCTATCGGTAAACTGGGAACGCTCGACGACGACGGATGTCCGCAATCTGCCGTCTCCGACAAATTCAACACGAAACCACTGCGGCGGCCTTTTATCCTTTAAGGACTTAAACGTAACCCTGATTTCACCGGCCTCGTCAAGGTTGGCAATCCCGCCTTCCATATTCGTCAGTTTTACGGGTACCGTAGCCCAACCGTAATCCTTCAGTTGGCCGAAGATAACCTGAAGATACGGTTCTCCCTTTTCGTCAAGGTCCTCATAAACGACGAAATTCCGCGCCTCCTCAGCCTCGCCGATTTTCGCAAAGCGCGGCTTCTCGGAAAATGTAACGGAACGAACCACAACGCTGCCCTTCTGGAATTCGCGATAAAGCTCAAAGGCGCTCGAATCTTCAACGGCAAGGCCGATATTCTCGCCCGTCAAAAGCCTGTCGGCACGCTCTATAAAAGCGTCCTTATTAGAAACCCGCACGAAGCGGTGCGGCTCGACAACCACCGCCACAATATTAACAAATCCCAAGTCCTTGGGAATGGCAACCGATACGTTTCCCCTGTTTTTCGTAAGCTCGCTCTTTGAAAGATGCAGTACAAACTTCATGTTCTCCGTAGCACGCTTCTCCTTAAACTCTATCTTTACCTCAGGCGTAAAAAGAGACGATTTCATATCAAGCTCAAAATTAACAAAGCGGTAAGCCGATATATCAAGCGGCTTGAACTCCGCCCAGTAATAACCGTAAGCCCCTATTCCGTCATAAGTAAGGTTAAGACATGCCCCTTTTGCGCGGGAGATTCCGAATGACCCGCCCAATCCGGCACCACTTCCCTCGGTTAGGATATCGTCTATAATGTTACCGGAATCCCTAGGCGGTTTCGGAGCTGCAAATGCCGTAGGGACCGCAAAAACGCAAAAGAAAAAAAGCAAAGCCGTGAAGGAAACTACCGCTCCTCTGTGCCGTAAGATGTCCATTTCAATTATCCCCTTTTTCGACAAGTGATCCCAGCAAAGTTTCGTTGTTTACGCCTTCGATACGAACAGCAACGACCTTGCCGATGCTGCGCGCCGAACCCTCAAAAACAACTTTTTTATCCTGGGGGCTGTATCCTAAAAGCTCGCCCCTCTTTTTAGAACCTAATCTGTCGGCGAGAACTGTCAGTACCTTCCCGACCCATTGCCGATTCCTTAAATCCCGCACTTCCCCCTGGGCATTAAGAAGAACCTGATTCCGCCGTTCCTTTTCGGGCCGCGGAACATCATCCGGTAAGCCCGCCGCCTTAGTGCCATCCCTCTGAGAATACTTAAAAATATAGGCATCGTCAAACTGTATTTCGCGGACGGCGCGGAGCGTCATTTCAAAATCCTCCTTCGTCTCCGAGGGGAAACCTACGATAAAATCAGTAGTTACGCTCACATCCGGCACAAGCTTGCGCAAACGCCCCACCTTCCGGCGGTAATCTTCAATCGAATGTTTCCTGTTCATAAGCTTAAGTACGCGGTTGGAACCGGATTGTAAAGGAAGATGGAACCGGCGGGAGGCCTTTGGCTCATCGCGTATCGCCTCGAACAGTTCCTCGGTCGCATCCTTGGGATGCGAGGTCATAAAACCAATTCTTTCTACGCCGTCGACGCGGCATACCCTGCGGAGCAACTCGGGAAAAGAAATCCCCGTATCACCTTTGCCGTATGAATTAACGTTCTGACCAAGCAACGTAATTTTTTTATAGCCCTGACTTACTAATTTCTCGG
>JAQTRP010000073.1 GCA_028711765.1 Candidatus Omnitrophota bacterium
GGTTATATTTATGAGATTATACCGCTTGATTATGATAATTCCGGGAGGCCTCAGCATGTCCGGATTAACCATTTTCGCGGGCAGGATACAATGCCCATCAATGAGTTCCGCCTGGCTGTGGGGCCCGACCTTGTGCGAAGCACGAAGGATCTCACCGTGGAGTATCTTGATAAGGAAATAGTTTTCTCCGGCCATGGGTGGGGGCACGGCGTCGGCATGTGCCAGTGGGGCGCCAAGGCGCTTGCCGAAAAGGGCTGGAATTATAAGGACATTCTCGAGTATTATTATCCGGGCAGCACGATTGTGAAAATGCAAAATGCAAACTGAAAAATGCAAAACTAAAATTCAAAATTTAAAACTTTCCAATCCGGTTCTTTGTATTCAATTTTGAATTTCTAATTTTAACTTTGCATTTTTAACTTTGAGTTTTCTTTATGCGCCCGTCCTCCTTCGCCGGTGTGCAGTGGGCCTTCATAGTTGGCTACGGAGGATTGGTCGTTCTTATGTTTTTGCTTTACGCAATACGCAGAACACATGACGCAGTACGGTATTTATGCGCCCGTAGCTCAGTTGGATAGAGCGTTTGCCTCCGGAGCAAAAGGTCGGTGGTTCGAATCCACTCGGGCGCGTTCTGCTTCGCCGAGAAACTTTCGTTCTCGGCTACGCAGCAACTGATTCTTCTACGCTCAAACACCTGCCTGCCGGTAGGCAGGCTTGCGTGTTTGAGCTTCGAAGCAATCGATCAAACTTAGGGAAGAAAAGGGCAAGATGATTAATAAAGAGTTGATGCAAGAAATAAGAATTATGCAGACTTGGATAGTGGAGTTTGGGAAGCTGTATCCAAAAACAAGTAAGCTTGAGCAGGTCTTACGATCGGTTAAAGAGCAGTACGAAATTGCGTGCGCTGAGATTGAGGCGGGTGTTGTTCTTGCTGATATGAAAGGCAAAATCATCGATGCTAACAAGATCTACCGGGACATGCTAGGCTACACAATGGATGAGCTCAGGGATTTAACCTATCAGCAGTTCACGCCTCCAAGGTGGCATAAGCTAGAAGAAGTGTTTGTCTTGCGCGCGTTGCGGGGGGAAGAATATGTGCGTTTTGAGAAGGAATACATAAGGAAAGACGGTACGGTGTTTCCCGTTTCGCTTACGGGGTGGGCAATTAAAAGCGAGGAGGAAGAACCGCTCGGGACCGGGAGTGTTGTAAAAGACCTCAGCGCAAAATGAAAAAGGTCCTTGGGGGAAATCTGAAGGAGGTTAAAATGAAAAATATAACGAGGGGTATGGCAATAGCGTTGGTTCTGCTGATGTCTTCCGGTTGCGCCGCGGTCCTGATCGGCGGCGGCATCGCGGGCGGAATAGCGGTAAGCAAGGATACGGCGGAGATCGTAAAAGACACAAGCTGCAACAAGGCTTGGGACGTCACTCATAAGACGCTTGATGAGATGGGCGTGATAAACTTGGAAGATAAGAAGGCCGGAAAGATTGAGGCAAACGTTAAGGATTCAAAGATTACGGCGCAGGTAACGCAGCTTACCCCCAAATCCGTCAAAGTTACGGTTAAGGCGAGAAAGAATATGTTTCCCAACGTTGATTTGGCAATGGAAATAGTAAACAAGATTAACAACAAGCTGTAAAATTACAATTTGGTACGAAAGGAAATCAAGATGAAAAAGGTGTTGCAGGGCGCGGCATTGGTTTTGTTTTTACTTGTGTTTTCGGGCTGCGCAGCTATCTTAGTCGGCGTGGTTTTAAGCAAAGACTCGGCCAAGGTTACGAAGAAAACAAGTTATAACTGTGCATGGGACGCTACGCGTAAAACACTTGGCGAGATGGGCGTGATAACTTTGGAGAATAAGAAATCCAAGCATATCGAGGCCGATATTAATAATGACGCGGTCACAGCCGAGATCACCAAAGTCGGTCTCAGGTTCGTCAGGGTTACGATCAAGGCAAGGAATAAGAGAACTCTATTTGCCGACGCTGATTTAGCGGCGAAAATAGCCGAAAAGATTAATGCCGAACTGTAAAGCTATAGCTGTCTTTGGCAGTTCCCAGATTAAAGAAGATTCTCATGCCTACAAGGAAGCCCGCGAGCTCGGGTTTCTGCTCGCCAAAAACGGTATTACGGTAATAAACGGCGGCTACCGCGGCGTGATGGAGGCGTCCTCGCGCGGCGCCGAAGAGGCCGGCGGCAGGTCTATCGGAGTTACGGTTGCAACTTTCCCGAGCAAAGCCAATTCCTACCTTACCGAAGAAATTAAGATGACAGGCTGGAAAGATCGCGTCTTCAAACTTATGGATTTAGCCGACGGATATGTTTTATTCGAAGGCGGCACCGGCACTTTGGTCGAGCTTGCGATTGTGTGGGAGATGGCGGAGAAAGGTCTTGCGACCGATAAGCCCGTTATCCTTTTAGGTAAATGCTGGAAGGAGACAGTTGAATTTCTTGAGAAGGTCAATCCGTATATAAGGAAAAGAAGCGATTCCATAAAATTTGCCGCCTCCCCCAAAGACGTCCTGCAGGTGTTGACCGCTTTATAATTTTTAGGGGGCGGTTTCAAACCACCCCCTACAATCAATATTATTTTCATATATCAATATGGTTACGAAAATAACCGATTACGATTACAAACTTCCCGAAGAATCGATCGCGCAATTTCCGTCAAAAGAAAGGTCACGCTCGAGACTTCTTGCCCTTAACCGCGCGAGCGGCGCGATAGAGCACCGCCTTTTCGCGGATGTTGTAGATTATCTTAACGAGGGCGATGTGCTTGTTCTCAACGATACCCGCGTTATTCTCGCTAGGCTCTTTGCGAAGAAAGATACCGGAGGGAAAGTCGAGATTTTGCTCCTCCGCGAGATTAAAGACGGTTTGTGGGAGTCTTTAGTGTATCCGTCGGCCCGTGTCCGTGAGGGGACGCAGCTTTCTTTTTCGGAAGAGCTTGAGGGAGTTATTGTAAACCCCGCGGACAGGATGAACGGCGGCACGCGTCAAATCAAATTTGAGCACAAAACTTCGTTCTGGGATTGTCTTGAACGGGCGGGGCATGTTCCGCTTCCTCCTTATATCAGAAGGGATGATAATGACGGTGATAGAGACCGGTATCAGACTGTTTTCGCGAAAGAAAAAGGAGCCGTCGCGGCACCGACCGCCGGGCTTCATTTTGATAAGGAACTTCTTAGTAAGATCGAATCGAAGGGCATCCGGATTGCCTATATCACCTTGCACGTTGGATACGGCACCTTTAAGCCTGTTAAGTGTGAAGAGGTGAGCGAGCACAAGATTCACAGCGAGTATTATAAGGTAAGCGGGGATACGGCGAAGATTGTCAACGAGGCGAAATCCCGCCTCGGGCGGGTTGTGGCCTGCGGGACTACGGTGGCACGCTCACTCGAGAGCGCCGCGGATAAAAACGGAAGAATTAGTCCTACGGAAGGCGAAACGGATATTTTTATTTATCCGCCGTATAGATTTAAAGCGGTGGACGCGATGATTACGAATTTTCACCTTCCGAGAACGACCCTCCTTATGCTTGTATCGGCCTTCGCGGGGCGCGATAGGATTATGAGCGCCTACGCCGAAGCAATTAAGGAAGGCTACCGTTTTTATTCCTACGGCGACGCTATGCTGATTTTATAGTAAATGAAAATTGCAAAGTGAAAAACGCAAAACCAAAGCTTAAAACTTAAAATTTAGTAAATAGCAAAGGCAAAAGCCAAAACTGAAACTTTCAACTTTTGAATTTTAGCTTTGCTCTTTTCGCTTTACATTTTTAGCTTATGAGCCAACAGACGGCACTATCATTTACAATTACCGCGAAGGACGCGGCTTCTCATGCCCGGTCGGGGATTATCCGGACGCGGCGGGGCGAGTTCGAGACGCCGTGTTTTATGCCGGTCGGCACTCAGGGAACGGTAAAGACCTTTACCCCAAAAGAGCTTGAAGAACTCGGCGCGCGTGTAATTCTCGCGAATGCCTACCATCTTTACGTCCGTCCGGGACTTGATGTGATACGCTCCTCGGGCGGCCTTCATAAATTTATGGGGTGGCGGCACTCTATTCTCACCGACAGCGGCGGCTATCAGATTTTTTCTCTCGCTTCCCTGAGGAAAGTCTCGGATGAAGGCGTCAGTTTCAACGCGCATTTCGACGGCAAGGAAATCTTCTTGACGCCGGAGCGTGTCATCGAGATTCAGGAGCTTATGGGAAGCGATATCGCGATGGTGCTCGATGAATGCCCGCCGCACACGGCGACGGAGAAGGAGATCGAGCGCTCGTTAAAGCGCACTCATCTCTGGGCCGAGCGCTCGAAGGCCGCCCATAAAGACAAAACACAGATTCTCTTCGGTATCGTTCAGGGCGGTATTTATCCGCGCCTCAGGAAAGAGTCGCTTGAGCGGATTGTCTATCTCGATTTCGACGGTTACGCGCTCGGCGGCCTGAGCGTGGGCGAGCCGAAGGAAGTTATGTGCGAGCTTATACAGGATATCGCGCCCCAGATGCCTTGTGATAAACCGCGTTATTTCATGGGGTTAGGGAGTCCGCTCGAGCTTTTAGAAGCCGTATCGTATGGCATCGATATTTTTGACTGCGTTAACCCTACGCGCTCCGGCCGAAACGGGACGGCATTTACGCATCGCGGCAAGGTGGTCGTTAGAAACGGCGCTTACGCGAACGATCCCAAGCCCCTTGATCCGGACTGTTCCTGTTACGCCTGCAGCAATTTTTCGCGCGCTTATATACGGCATCTCTTTAACTCATCTGAGATTTTAGGCCCGCGCCTTGTCTCGTATCATAACGTGCATTTCTTTATTGGCCTTATGAAAAACGCGCGGGGGTCGATAATTAAAGGAAAGTTCCTTGATTTTAAGAAGGATTTCGAGCATAATTACGATGAAAAACACAGATGATCGCAGATGTGGGTTACACAGATTGTCACAGATTAAAAACAATTCCCAAATTCTGAATATCTAGATTCTGATTTTTACCTAATCTGTTGCACTTTATCTGTGATCATCTGTGTAGTTTTGGTTTCAAGCGTTCATTTGTGATCATCTGTGTAAACAAAGAAAGGAAATACTATGTTAGGCATGACACGTTTTATCGCTATGGCGGGAGGCGCGCCTGCCGAGGGGCAAGCGGCGGCGAATCCGATCGTTGCTTTTCTTCCGTTTATTCTTATGTTTGTGATTTTTTACTTTCTGCTTATAAGGCCGCAGCAGAAGAAACAGAAAGATCATCAGAAGATGGTGAGCGAACTTAAGAAAGGCGATCAGGTGGTGACCTCAGGCGGTGTTTTAGGTACCATAGCCGCCGTGAAGGACGATACCGTCGTTCTCAAGATGGAAGACGGTGAGTCTAAGATGGAAATCCTAAAGTCAGCGGTTGCTTATATCAGGAATCAGGGCCAGCTTCAGGAAAATAAGTAAGCAGTCCAAAAATCAAGCGGGGTAAATTATGGACAAGTTTTTTAAATGGAAGGTTATTCTTGCTGTCGCGATAATCGGGTTCTGTCTGTGGAAGATATATCCCCCAGATAAGAAGATTAATCTGGGCTTGGATTTGCAGGGAGGTATACAGCTTGTTCTCCGCATAGACCTCAGTGAGGTTCCTATGAGCGCGCGTAAGGACGCGACCGACCGCGCTCTTGAGATTATCCGGAACAGGATAGACCAGTTCGGCGTCAAGGAGCCGAGCATCCATAAGCAGGGCGCCGATCAGATAGTGATTCAGCTGCCGGGAGTGACGGATCGCAAACGGGCGCTGAGCATCGTCGGGAAGACCGCCCTTCTGGAGTTCAAATTACTCGCTCACGATAAAGACCTTATTGAAAAAGCTCTTGCGGGCACTGTGCCGGAAGGTTACGAAGTCAGGACCCTGAAGGAAGAAAACAAGGAAGAGACGGTTGTCCTTGAAAAGAAGGCGATTCTCACCGGCAATAGTCTGGTCAACGCCGGAGTTACGTTTGATCAAGGTTCTTTCGGCCAGCCTGTCGTAAATCTTGAGTTTGACAAGGATGGCGCGGCGATTTTCGCCAGAGTAACAGGCGATGCGGCCGCGGCATACCGCGCCGACAGTATTCCCCGGCGCCTCGCGATTGTGCTTGATGATGAAGTACGGTCCGCTCCCATGATTAAGGAACGTATCCCGAACGGCAAGGCGATTATTCAGGGCAACTTCACATATGAAGAGGCAAGCGACATAGCGATGGTCCTCCGCGCGGGCGCCCTTCCCGCTCCGGTCAGGGTTGAAGAAGAGCGCGTTGTCGGGCCGACATTGGGAAGCGACTCAATCCGTCAGGGCATTATTGCCACGGTTATCGGGGCGATAGGCGTTTTCGGGTTTATGGCGGTTTATTATTTTGTGGGTGGTATGATCGCCAACTTTGCTTTATTCCTTAACTTCATTATCCTCCTCGGCGTCATGGCGGCCTTCGGGACTTCTCTCACGCTTCCCGGTATCGCGGGTATAGTTCTCACGCTTGGTATGGCGGTGGACGCCAACGTGCTTATTTTTGAGCGCATGCGTGAGGAACTTAAACTGGGGAAGGCCGTCCGCTCTGTCATATCGGCCGGCTATCACAAGGCGTTTTCCGCGATCTTTGATTCTAACATCACCACAATACTTGCCGCGTCGCTGCTCTTCTGGTTCGGAGTCGGTCCCGTGCGCGGTTTTGCCGTGACACTCACAATCGGTATCGCGGCAAGCATGTTTACCGCCATAGTCGTCACACGCTTAGTTTACGATTACTTCACCCGCGGAAAGCGCGAGATTAAGATCAGGATGCTGCAATTAATCGGCGCGACCAATATTGATTTTATAAAGATACGTTTCTGGGCATATCTTCTCTCTGTGATCGTGATTGCGGCAGGAATGTTTTTCTTTTTTAAGCGCGGCCCCGCGAATTACGGCGTTGATTTCTCGGGAGGTATGTTAGAGCAGGTTAGTTTTACAAAGCCGATTAATTTAGGCGATATCCGGAAAAGCTTGTCAGACAAAGGACTTAAGGATGTCCAGATTCAGGATTTCGGTTCAAAGCACGACGTCTTGATTAAAACCACAGCCGATGTCTCTGATACAATCGAGTCGGTATTAAACGAATTGGCCGGCAAAGACAGTTACAAGGTTGAGCGTGTCGAAATGATCGGCCCTGCGGTGGGAAGCGACCTTAGCAGAAAGGCTATATGGGCGTTGCTTTTTTCTTTAGCCGCGATATTTGTATATGTATCCTGGCGGTTCAGGTTTTCCTTTGCATTTACGGCAATAATCGCGCTTTTGCATGACGTGTTGATAACAGTGGGAGCCCTCGCGATAACAGGGAGGCAGTTTTCGCTTTCGATACTTGCCGCGATACTCACAATAGTCGGTTATTCGGTTAATGACACGATCGTCATATATGACAGAATCCGCGAAGATATGAAACTTATGCGCAAGAGTACCTTGACCGAGGTGATTAACGCGAGCATTAACCAGACGCTTTCGCGTACCATTCTGACTACTTCCGTAACACTCCTTGCGGTCCTCGCGCTTTTCTTATTCGGCGGCGAGGTGATAAATGATTTCGCGTTCGCGATGCTCGTGGGCTGCGTAAGCGGTGTCTATTCGACGGTCTTCGTCGCTTCACCGCTGCTCGTCGATTTAAAAGTCCAACGCTAAAGGCAGTCGATAGGAAATAGGGAATAGTAAAACGCATAAAGCAGGGTTTTGGTTTTTCTATTCACTATTACCTATTCCCTAACGACTATTCCCTGATTTCTATGGATACTACATGGTCGGTAATTGAGAGTGATTTGTCGGCCGACAAATCACTCGCCAGGGAATTTCAGATCCCGCCCCTCGTTCTAAAACTCCTTCATAACCGCGGCTATGCTACGTCCGAGGCAGTGCGGCGTTTTCTCTACGGTAGTCTCGATGATTTATATGATCCATATCTCCTCAAGGGCATGGAGCAGGCCGTCCGCCGCATTATGCGGGCGATCGATAAGAATGAGCTTATACTGATCCACGGCGATTACGATGTGGACGGCATAACGGCCGCGGCCCTTCTCGCGAAGATATTTCAGACACTCAAGGTTCCTTTTCTCGTTTACCTGCCGCACCGTTTGAACGAAGGCTATGGTTTCAGCGCCGAGGCCGTGAATTATGCGAAAGAGCGCGGAGCCTCGCTCATCGTGACCGTAGATTGCGGTATTTCCGCGCCCGAAGAAGTTACTCACGCGTGCTCCCTCGGCATTGACGTCATCGTGACCGATCATCATCGCGTGCTGGGCCATCGCATGCCGCCCGCTGTGGCGGTAGTGGACCCATGGCAGACGGATTGCACCTATCCCTTTAAGAATCTGTCAGGTGCCGGCATCGCCTACAAACTTGCCCGCGCCTTAGTCGGCGAGAGCGCCGATCAGTTTCTTGACCTTGTGGCCTTGGGTACGGTAGGGGATATCGCTCCCTTGCTTGATGAGAACCGTATCCTCGTAAAGTCGGGACTCGCGCAGCTTGATAAGGGGACAAATATAGGCCTTAAGGCACTCGCCAAGGTCGCCTGCCTGAAGAGTAAAAAAACCACCTCTGCTCATCTCGCGTTTATTTTGGGCCCGCGCCTCAATGCCTCGGGGCGCATGGGATCCGCGGATTGCGCTTTCCAGCTGCTCATTGCCGAAGATGAGAAAGAGGCGGCACGGCTCGCCGCGATTTTAGACGGCGAGAACCGCGAGCGCCAGCGCTTAGAGCGGGAAATCACGAAACAGGCCATAGCCAAAGCGGAGAAGGAGTTTAATTTTAATCAGGATCGCGTTGTTGTCGTATGGAACGAGGGCTGGCATCCCGGAGTTATCGGCATTGTGGCATCCCGGCTTGTGGAACGGTTTTACAGGCCGAGCATTGTGATCAGTCTCGCCGATGGAAAAGGGAAGGGTTCGGGCCGGTCGATCAGCGGTTTTAATCTTTTTGAGGCGCTTGACGGAGCGCAGTCGCATTTGCTTGAGTTCGGGGGCCATGAAGCGGCGGCAGGTCTCTCTATCTGTGAGAGCGAGCTCGGTTTATTTAGGGATAAGCTAAATGAAATCGCCCGCGTGCGGCTTGAAGCGCGCCACCTTACGCGCAATGTTGCGGTCGATTCGATAGTTAGGCTCGAAGATCTGTCTTATGAATTTTTGCGCCAGCTTGAATTGCTCGAGCCGTTTGGAAGCGGAAATCGGCGCCCTGTCTTTCTTACGCATGAGCTGAAATTCAAAGGTTCTCCTATCCGCTATGACGGCAAATCCTTGCGCGCCCGCGTAACGGACGGAACACAGATTGCGGAGCTCTTGTGGCAGCGCCCGAGGGATTTCTTTTTCGACGAAGACGGCAGTTTTGATCTTATTTATTCGCCCGGTCTTAGACGGTGGGAGGGAATGGATGGTTTAGTACTTGAAGTGAAAGACCTTAGGTACGTCAGACAGCCTTCTTAATTTTCCCCGCCTGGATACAGCTTGTACACACCCTAATCCGCTTAACGGTACCGTTCGGAAGGATAACCT
>JAQTRP010000074.1 GCA_028711765.1 Candidatus Omnitrophota bacterium
GCAAAGGTTACGCTGCCGGTTTGAAAGGAGACCTCGACAGGCTCGGTTCTCTTTTTACAGATTATGAAAATATTTATAAAAAATTCGCGTCGCGACAATTTATAGATAATCTTGTCAAAGCTTGCGACAGCAAAGGAGTATCGCCGCCGATTTTGAGTCTTCTTAAGCGTGGCGATTTTCTCGATAAAAAGAGCGAAGGAGAAGACTTAGTGCCTTTTTTTGAATTTTCAGTAAGAAATGCGATAGGAATGTGCCAATTTACAGTTGGTATATCAGGTAAAGCAAATCTTAATGAAGTTGCCGATGACGAAATTGCCAAGGCCATATTCTTTAACTGTCCCGATGGAAAAAGAAGGGATATTTTATGGCTCCAAGATGAGTTTAAAGGTAGGGTAAGCAATAATGTTTACTATCGTATGATAGTTTGCTGTCAGGCCGAAATCTTAAAGCGCGCAATTTTTGAGGCAAGGCCTCTTCTCAAGCAGAACGAGGATCCTGCGCGGGGAGCGTCAAGAGAAAAAGTTGCGATATCGAAAGTGCTTGGTGAATTCGGGAGTTCTGTGATTCCGTTTAGCTTGGCAAGCTGGGCGGAGCGCAAAAAGCTCAGCGATAAAGAGATGCAGGATCTTATATCTTTGGAGGGTGACGCTTTCGGCAGCGCGGAGAAGATATTGGTCAACCGCTCCGTATTTTTACATCTTGTGGTAGGCGAATATCTGGCGAACGCGATGAAGTATTTGCGCCTGCCCAGCGAAGGTAGCGCCCCGCGCCGCATCATCATCGTTGCGAATATTGTAAAAGATAATCGGGACAAAGAGAAATATCCTTTTGGTTATTTATCTCTCGAGGTTAAGGACGACAGCGTTTATAAGGTTACGGAGGGGGAAAGCAAAATTTTATTTGAACACGATAAGCGGCTTGAGAAAACTGTGGATTTCGCCGACGGATCAGGGCTCGGTCTTGTCTCGATAAAACACTATGTAAACTCTTGGGGCGGTGAGGCGTATTTTAGATTCGACCCTGCTTATCACGGTAATATCTTCGGAGTGAAAATTCCCTTGATGGGCAAGAGCCTTGGGAACGGAAAGCCTGCGAGCAAAGGCAGGCGGTGGACAAAGAAGCGTGTGAGAAGAGAGCTGCAAAGAATATTTAGAACGGGCAAAGATTCGCGAGGAAGGTTTTATGATCTTTCCGATACCATGTTAAAAGTGTTTTATTGGCGTAAAATCTACGGAAGTCTTTTTTGGGCAGTGAAGAGGTTTTATAGTATTAGGGGTTCCAGCGAAGGCATAAGAAACATATTGATGAGGGCATTGGACGATGCGAATGTCGGCTGTTTTCTGTTTGCTCCGGTAGTAGGACGCAAAAAACCCGTGAAATCTAAAAAGTGCGTTAGTTTAGCTTTGGATAAATCAATATTTATCCCGCCGCAAATAGCATTGCTTGAGGGATATTTTGGAACCGAAGGCGGAAAACGAGAGATAACCCAAGAAGAAACTTCTCGATATTTAGAAGGCCTATTTGCATCCGGTGTGCTGGATGATGAAGAAAAGGAAGCGCTTCTTGCAAGGTTTGTAAGTGAGAAGAAGTTGGACGATATTAAATCATCGTTGAACGCTGCTTACGAAGGCTTGGTGCATAAAATTACTTATAGAGGCTCGGTTTTATACTTAATAAATAGGGCGCTTTCCAAGGCAAGACTTTATTTTCTGAACGAAGCGATTAAGGCGGAGAGAAGGTCCGATAAGACAAGGCCTGTAAGGTATATAGCGTCAAATAGGCCGATAAGCGATTTGGACATTAATCCGGCTAAAAAATCTCAGGTTCTGGCAAGCTTAAAAGGAAGCGGGCTGCGAACGATCGGCAAGCTTACGGCTTTAACCTTAGCGGAACTTATTTCCATAAGCGGCGTTAATTCGGCGCATGCCCTTATCGTTGCTTTGGCCAATTCGGGTTGGTTTCTTAAAGATGCGGGAGTTAAGAAGCCTACGCGCGAAAGAACACCGGAAAGCTCGTGGTTAGGATACGAAGAAAACGAGGAAACAGGGCAGGCGATCGATGGTAAGGCCTTAGGCTCGTCGCTGGAGGAGGGTAAGGATCCCGGAAATGTTCCGCGCGGGGTCGCACTCGAGATTGTAAGAGGTGGTTTAAACATAGGTGAAACAAATTGGCGGTATCGAAGTTCTCGAGTTCGTCATGACCTGCAGCCTTTCTTCGCAGTGGGATACAATCTGGTACCGCATCTGGAAAAACATTTCAGCGGCAGCCAGTCTGCTCCATGGATAGGCCGAATCAATGTGATAATAGGACAGCTCAGAATCGCTTTAACGAATTACGAGAGCGTGCCTGAGCTGGAAAACGGAATTGAAATACTTAAAAATACCCGCTCTTTTTGCCGGGCATGGGAAAAATCCCTTCCGGAGCTTCATTCGGTTGTGGATGAAGTTATGGACGCGGTTATAGAAGAGATGAAAAGAATAGTGGCCGGGGAAGATGATAAAACAGAGGGGCTTAAAGAAAAGCTTAAGGATGACATAACGCTCGAACAAGAAGTAGAAGATTTCGAGAAAGAAATAAAAGGGGCCCAGGGACTTTTTAAGGTTGCCGGCGATTACTTGGACGAGGTTATAAAGAGAGCAGAAAAAGGTGAGGATTTATCCAAAAACCTCCCCGATATTCCCCGACCGCATGATGGTCCTTGGTGGGAGGCCGTTAATTGTGCTCTCAGGGATATAGCGAAAAAGCTGACAGGAATCATGTCGAGACATGAAGGCGATGTTTTTGCGAGAGCCAAGGAGATCCTTGATAGGAAGGCACGGGAAAATTCTCAAAAAGATGGGGAAAACAAACAGGGTTCGTCGCTCGGGCGCGATATCAGGAAAATCCTTGTTGTTGACGATGAAGAGTCGAAACGTTTGCCTCTCGAACAGTTATTGTCTTCACAAGGGTATGAGGTTGTTACTGCGGTAAACGGCAAAGAAGCGCTGGATATTATCGATCGACCGGAAAATCTGGAGAAGCCGTTTGACCTTGTGACAGTCGATTTTGATATGCCGGTTATGAACGGCTATGAGTTTGCCATCGGGTTTCGTAAGCAGGAAAGAGGAGATAAAAGAACAATCATCGTTATGATAACGGGGCGCGAGCCCAGCGACAAATGGATAGCAAGGCTTCTTGATGCGAATGTGCTTGATCGCGCTGAGGTTAAAGGCGCGGTTGGTGTATCGGGCCTTATGGAAAAGCTGAAGACAATGGAAATAAAGCCTGTTGTTGAGGAGAAGCTTGCCGCACTGCCTGTCTATACGCCAGAAGAGGCGAAAGACGCCAGGGCCGGGGAAACATTTGTAATATTTGAAGGGCCTTTCCGCCACGATATCAATAATTTGTTAGGGGTAGTAGTTGGTTTTTCCGAGCTATTGCTGGATGAAAAGAATTTTATTATGAAGTATCCCCGGATGGGAACCGTTAGGATATTTATCGACAGGTTGTCGGAACTCGTTAAAGCAAGTTCCGGTCTTGTAAAGGAGGTAACGGACAGGAGCAAAGCAACCGCCGAGATTGAAAAGGCTATCGCGCTTTATCGCAGGTTTTTGCCCGTTCTCCACGCGCTCAAGAGTGCTTGCGAAGATACGCTGAAGAAGTTGAAAGAGTCGGATAAAGAATATGGGAAAGATCTAAAAAAGATAGTAGAAGGATGCGGGCTATCGGAAAAAGGGAGACCGGCTGATGAGAAGCACACGACGGCGATAGTCGGCATAAATAAGTTTATATCGCGTGCCGAGCAAAGGCTGGCTTCTTGGAAGAAAGCCGGCGAGGGCTCGTCGCTGGGCGGAGAAGCAGTCGTCAGTCGTCAGTCGTCAGTCGTCAGTGGACAATTTGTAACGGAAGACGGAATACCTGCCTTGCTCGCCTCGCTATCGCTTCGTCGAAGCGGGCCGGCAGGCAGACGGAATACGGATGTTTCCGGAAGGTCGCTGGGTGCGAGCAAGGAAATCCGTAAGCAATTCGGAGATGATTCAGTACTTCTGCGCCGGATTGAGGCCATATTTACGCAAGAAGACATGACGGCTCTGCTCGCCATAAGAGCAGAAATGGATAAGTTTTATAAGGAAGGAAAGATTAAATTTGCTCCCGCGCTCAAGGACCACTCGAAGTTTATTCTTGACCGGATGGCCTTCGAATTAACCTTGCTCTATCCCGTCACACCGTTGCAGCCTTTTACAATAGAATGGACTGCCGGAGAAGACCAACTTTCTGATGCCTTTTTACGTTATAGAGGGAAATTTGAATACGAGGGGGGAATTAATAGAAAATTTGTACCTAAGTTAGGTAATCATGATTTGCTGGAATTTGACCGTTCTATCTCAGCTGAATGCCATCACTTTGCGCAATTTTATTTTCAAAATATCCGAGGATTTACTGTGGGCGGTGATTTTACGGGAGAAGTTAGTTGCGGTTTTAGAGAGGCTACGGAGCATTTACTTCACAATAGCCTTTATCCTTTAGTTCAAGGTGTTACGGATGATCTTTGTACTTCTGTTTATATTTCTTCAATACAGCGGCTCTTACTCCCAAAAGTCCCTAAACTGGGTTTTAGGTGGGGTGGCAAAATAGTTGAGAAATTGAGCGATTGGATTGAAGAGGGCGTGATCCAGATTAAAGAACTACCAAAGTACGCACGCGCCTATGCGCAACTTTTTGCTTCTATTGATTCTGCGCAAATGTTACGTCCCGGTGATACTGAGTTAGAAAAGTTGGGTACTTTCGCTCAAATCGAATTAAATCTTTGTCGCCGCTTCGGAAACTCCGCGTTTCTGTATTCGATAAGTATGCATTTCGAGGATGATGGGATAAATAAACTTTTGGATAGTAACAAAGCGGAGCTTCTGCGTTCACTCGGGATAGATGTATCTGGCCTTAAGCAATGGATAAAGGAACACGGACGGCTTGTACTAGCGCTCGAGAAATCAGATACGGACGTTAAGCAACCCTTGAAGAAGCTTAAAGGGCTCTTAGCCGCTACATTAAGAACGTATTCCGATGCTAAGTTGTATCTGGAAAAGCGCGCCGATGAGATGGTAGATAACATTCTTGCCATTGATTCGCCGGAAGCATTGCTTAAGCAGGCCTCACGCGCCATCGAGCCGCCCGCCCTCCGAAGTCAAGAGCGCAAGCATCTTGACGGCTTGTCCTCCGAAGCTAAGGACGGAAGTACCTTAACGAAGGAGGAAGGAGGGTCACTGGATATAAGCGAAGAAGAGCGCGAGAGACTGATCGCGGTAGCCAGCGCTCTTTATGATCTACAGCGTCCGTTGCATGGTGAAAAGTTTGGGGATGAATGGCACGGCGATGAAAACATAAACGCGGTTTACGCTCGCCGTGAGATCATGGATCTTACCATGGCTGAATTTGAGCTTGTGAATAATACCGGTTTCGATTTGGTTCCTCCCCGTGCCCCCGGTGCTTTTCTGTTTGTTTCAAAGGTAGAGAAGACACCGCCGGATGTATTCGTTGTCATCGTTCGCGAACCTCAAAGCGGGAAGGTCGTTTACGACGTAGAGACGCATCATGAAATTGAGTATTACATAAAACACTTGAGCGAAAAATGGGGCATCGGTTATAAGAGTTTGTACTGGTTCCTGAAGAGAAAAGGATGGCATAAAAGATTAGGCTTAACCCCGTCAACAGTCACGGAAACGGAATCTGAAGAGCCTGCTCCTCCTGTGACTGTGACGTTAGCAAAGTTTCACCTCTCTCCCGCGGAAGAACGCGAGCTTTTAGGATGGTCCGACGATGAAGAAGATTTCGAAATTTACGACGAAGAGACAGCGAGACAAACAAACAGGCGGAATACGGATGTTTCCGGCGCTAATGGTAATGGGGCAAGCCTCGGCGGGGGAGTGGATGACGCGCGGCCCGAAGACGCGGTTGCTATATCTAATTTGTTCATCAAGTATTTTTCAGCAGCTCTTGGCGGATCCCGTTTAAGTGGTAACTATTGGGAGGGTATTATTGCAAAGTGCTTTGTTAAAGTTTGGCGCGATAAAGAGTCGGGTGTGGTTGGTTTTATTTACGCGCAGGATAAGGACAATCATAAAAAGAAGAAGCACGCGCATATCGAGTATATATTGGTCGATTCCTCTTCTCAAAGAAAAGGCATAGCGACTAAACTTGTGAAAAGTCTCTTACATGACTTGAATTTGAAAGGTTACAGGTATTTTACAATCGCAGTCACAGATAATACAGGCGCTATCAGAAAAATCATCGACAAAAAGGGATTTAAGCCTCTACCGGACAAACCGGACGAGTATTTTCTTGAGATAAGCGGGGCAAGTTTGGGCGAAAAAGACCGTGACCCGTCCCTCCTTCACCCAAGCCTGCCTGTCGGTAGGCAGGGCTTCGGAGGGCAGGCGCCCGTGTCTCGTGACTCGGAAAAGAAGGTAAACAGTGTTTCGCTCACGATAAAGCCGGAAATCCAGATCCATACTGACGCAATCAATTATTTAGTGTTGGCGGATGCTCAATACCTGCATAAGCACGGATTTGAAGTAAGTTTTAAGACGCCGTATAGAGGCGTACTGGTCTTGGGGAATAATCTTGATACTCACACAAAACTTATAAGTATCAGCCGCGGTGCGGAGATTACCATTTCTGTAAGCGGGCCCTATGGGGAAAATATTCTGCGAGAAGTAGCAGGTTTAATCAGTCGTATTTTCGAAGGAAGATATTATTGGTATGAGACAGAGAAAGACAAACAGAATGGAGAGAATGGTTATCTGAAATCGAAGCAATTTGATAAGTGGTTTAGGAAAATAATTGATAAGCACGGTATCGATAAGCCTGCCCAGGAGTCCCTTAGGCCATCTATCGGTGGAGCAAGCTTGGGGAAGAAAGACCGTGACCCGTCGCTTGTGCCTCGTGACTCGGAAAAAGATGAAGCAAACACGGAAAAGAGGATGAACAGTGTTTCGCTACCGATTAAATCAGGAATTTCGATGCATGCTAATACGTTTTTAGCTTTGCAAGTAGTAGAAGAGGTAGCTCGCGATTACGGTATTACAGTATATGTGAAACGCGCAGAGCTTCCAAAATTTTATATATTTGACACCCCTATTTTTCTAGTTAGTTTTGGCAGTGAGATAAAACTTATCATAGAAGGTCCTTACGAAAGCAAAGTTTTATCAGCTATTGCTCCTTTTTTTGAGAGTTTCTTTAAAGGGGAGTTTCAATCATATAATTATGTTGGCATGAAGGATAGAAAAACAGGATATGGGCGTATGGAGCCAGATAAAATCAAACAGATGTTCGGAGATTTTCTTGAAAACCGTGGTTTTAGAAAAGTCGAGAATAGGTCACTGGAAAATTCTGGGGCAAGCCTCGGAGAGAAAGCCGTGACTCGTGACCCGTGTCTCGTGTCTCGTGATTTGTTGGACGTTATCCGAGAAAATGTTGCTTTCGCGAAGACGAAGCGGGAGATTATGATTGACGGACGGAGTCTTGGGCAAATCGATCCTCGCGAGTTTGCGCTCCTTTGCAAGAATAGAGCAATCGGATTACGTATTATTTGGGCGCCTGAACAGGGGGCGGGGTTTGACCGCAAGGCGTATCTTGAGAGGCTTGGACTTTATCAAGTATGCCTTGAAAATAACCGCTGGGACGCGATGAATCTTAACGCCGCGGGGGATAGGTTTTCAAAATGCACGGATGATTCGAAGCGCTTTGAAATTGCGATAGATTTTTATGGCCGCGGACTTGATGATATAAGGCATGCTGTGCTTATTACAGCCTCGCATGCTGTCCCCCGGAAGAGCCGCTTTAGCTTCCAGCCTTATGGTTCGGTCCTGAAGATAGACGAAAATACAAAGCACGCCCTTCTTTTAGCGGAATACCTCGCTGAAATTAACGGCAACCTTGCCCAGGACGAACTGGGCGCCTTCGGCATTAAGGGTAATCAGTTTGTACCCAACCTCACCCAGGCGCTTTGTCTCCAGCTCGACGCGATCCTCAGCGGCAGGAAACTTACCGGCAAGGCTGCGTAATACACATCTGTGTAGTGCAAATCTGCGATTATCTGTGGTATAATCCCAAATAATTATAACGGAGGGGCGAATATGCTCAAATTCATTATCGGTGCGGTAGTCGGCGGGGCGATCGGTTTTGGAATAGGTTATTTGGGCAAATGCTCGACGGGGGCGTGCCCGCTTACGGGTAATCCCATTGTCAGCACGACCGTCGGAGTTTTAATCGGAATCGGTATTGCGGCAGCGTTAAAGCCGTGATCCGTCTCTCGTGGCCCGTGTACCGTAAAAACATAGTCTGTAACTTATGTTTGATAGACGTGTCACAAGTCACGGGCGACGAGGTACTGTGTCTATGATTCTGACCCCATTTGTTGATTTCATCTTGATCCTGCTGTCTTTTCTTGCGTGGGTTTATGTCATCACGTGGACTGCCTTCTGTTATGTCATTACTATCGTACTTCTTTTTTATTGTATCCTATTTGACCATGATTGCAGGATTGAGCACGCTTATGCTACTTTCTGGGCGAAATGGCTTGTCTGGACGATGCCGATATGGAAAGTTAAAGTAGTCGGCAAATCTAATATCGGAAAAGGGCCTTACGTTTTTATATCGAACCACCAGAGCCTCGGCGACATACTTTGCCTTTATTTTATTGACCGCCAGTTTAAATTTGTCGCTAAAAAAATTTTGTTTGATGCGCCGTTTCTCGGATGGGGTATGAGATTGATGCGTTATGTTCCGCTAGAACGGGGCGACAAGAAGAGCGCCGGTAAAAGCTTTAGGCTTTCAAGTCATTTTCTTAAAAATGGTATTTCTATTATGATGTTTCCCGAAGGGACGCGCAGCCCTGACGGAAGGATCGGACACTTTAAGCGCGGGGCTTTCCGTCTCGCGATTCAGAATAAAGCGCCTATTGTTCCTATCGTTATTTCGGGCACGCGCAATGCGGTTAAGAAAGGCGAGTGGTTTTTCCGCCGGCAGGCCAAGGTTACTATTTCTATTGGAAAGCCGGTCAAAGTCGATTTGTATACACTGGCAGACTCAAACGTCCTCCGTGAGCGTCTGCGTAATGAAATGATCGAGAAATTAGCAGAAATTGAAAAATAGAGTGTCTTTAGGCGTACCTGGTATCACATTAACCATGTACCTGGCACCGAACCAATTAACCCGGTGCCAGGTACATACGAACTTTGTCCGGTACCAGGTACGCCTAAAGGCTGAATGCCTTGTACCCGGTACCAAAAATTAAAAATTAAAGACGCTTTATTTACAATGGGTTACAAACATATACCTGGTACTGTACCAGGTACACATAAAGCACGAGGAGGTTGAACAATGAGCCCGGTAAATTTCAAAAATAAGCACGGAATGAACATAAATAAGGCGATAAAGACCGTAGGTTCCACCGTTCTTGCCGGATTGGTAAGCACGATAGTTTTGTTCGCCATCCTTGAAGCGGTGTTCCGTTTTGTGGGT
>JAQTRP010000075.1 GCA_028711765.1 Candidatus Omnitrophota bacterium
GTGAGCCGTTGAGTGATGGAATGTCTTGCCTGCCCCCTGCCGTAGAATTTACTGCGGACGCGCGAGAAATAAATCAAACCGCCCAGACTTGGATTTACTTCATGGCTTCTTTCATTAAACTAACAAGCTCATAGTCAACCTTAACACCCGGGCCGACATTCCCAAGCTTAATTCCGGGACTATTGTCACCATGGAAGTCGCTGCCCGCCGCAACAAAAAGCTTGTATTCTTCCGCAAGTTCAGCGTATAGGCGGGCCTCTTTCCGGGTATGACAGCTGGAATAGACCTCGATGCCGTCAAGGCCGTAGCCTACAAGCTCGTCGATCAATTTACGCAGGTTTTCTTTAGTCGGAATGTGGAGCTGGCTGGGATGGGCAAGGACAACGAGGCCGCCCGAGTTATGAATTATCTCCGCCGCCTCACGTGGTGCGAATCTGCCTTTATCAACATATGCCGCCCGCCCTTTCGCGAGGTATCTCGCGAAGGCCTCGCCCTTATCACGAACGTAGCCTTTCTTTACGAGGACACCCGCGAAATGAGGTCTCCCGACCTGCCCTCCGCCCGCTTCTTTGAGAACTTCTTCATAAGAAATATCGAGGCCGAGTTTCCGCAGTTTTTCTACGATTTTGGGGTTGCGCTCGCGCCGCGCGCGCTGAACAAAATCGAGCGATTTTGTAAGCTCGGGTGATACACTATTTACGAAATAACCTAAAATGTGCATCGTGCCGGGGCTGAACTCAACGCTTAGCTCAACACCCTCGATCACTTCGAGGCCTTCTCCGGTACCGGTTTCCCTCGCCTCGGCGTTTCCTTCTACCGTGTCATGATCGGTGATGGCGATCGCCTTAAAACCGGATGACTTCGCAAGCCGCACTAATTCGCGCGGGCTCAGAGTGCCGTCGGAGCAAGTTGTGTGTGTGTGGAGATCGATCTTATTCATATTTTCGTACTGCGTCGTGCGTACTGCGTACAGCACCTAAAGATAAATCCAAATGTCAAATTTCAAAATCCAAATGAAATCCCAAATCCTTGCCTTGCCGGCAGGCAGGCAAATGACAAATAGATATCTTGTATAGATCTATTCTGTTATTTGGAATTTGGATTTCGTTTGCCATTTGGATTTTGTCATTTGTCATTCTATTTTATTGCCGCTTTCTCTCAATCAAAGCGGCGACCCATAAGCAAATCACATAAAGGAACAGTAAAGGAATGGCGAGCAAAACCTGTGATAAGACATCCGGCCCGGGTGTAAGAATCGCGGCGGCGATGAAGATTAAAACTATCACGAGCCTCCACTGTTTTCTTAAGGTTTCGGCACGGAGAACTCCGAGCCTGACCGCCCCCGCTACGAAGACAGGGAGATTGAAGGCGACACCGAAAGAGATAACAAACAACGATACAAAATTCACATACTGCCCGACGGAAAGAACCGGCTTAAGGCTCGGGCCCCCGAAACCGAGCAGAAACTTAAGGGCAAACGGAATAATCACAAAAAAACAAAACAGGGCGCCTGTAGCAAAAAGCAATATCGAAGCGAGAACGCCGATAAGCACGATTTTCTTTTCGCGCTCGTAAAGTCCCGGGGCGATAAAAAGCCATATCTCCGTTATAATCAAAGGGATACTGATCGCGACGCCGGTTATGAGTGAGATTTTTAGTTTAACGACGAACGCCTCGTAGGGCGTGAAGAAATAAAGGGAGTCGACAGTGCCTTTTAGGGGGCTTGAGAGGAGTTTAAATACAGGGTCCGAGACGAAGTAGCCCAGAAAGGAAAATACGACTATAAAACCGAGCGAGATGAGGATTCTTCTCCTCAGCTCCTCGAGATGTTCGAGTATCGACTGTGTTTCTCTCAATCCTTCTTCTCTTTCTTCTCTTCCCGGCCGGAATCTTCGCCTTTTACGGCGCGCATAAATTCGCGGATTCCGTTGCCGAGGGAACGGCCTACTTCCGGCAGTTTATTAGCGCCGAATATAAGAAGAATAATGAGAAGAATTAATATCAGTTCCAACGGGCCCGGCATCGACATGATTTTTATCCTCCGTTAAGTTTAGGAAAGTATAACACTGACTAACGCTCTATGCAAAGAAAAACACAGCATTTAGGTACCTGGTACCGGATTAATGGGATCGGTACCAGGTACCTAAATGCGTTCATATCTCCAGTACGATATACTATATACGATGTACGGAATTTACCTGTCCCACACCGGGCACAGTGGTTTATACTCGCAATAACTGCATCTCATATAGCGGTGCTTCTCTTCGCACGGAGGGAAATTACCGCCCCTTATGAGCGACGCCGTTTCTATGATCTTCTCGCTTGTATCAGCTATCCTCTTTTCGTCAACTTGCGTCGAAACCTTCTTGCCGGGCTCAAGGTAATAAAAACTAAGCTCATCGGCATCCAGCTTAAACTCCTCGCGGCACGCGAGCGCGTAAATCGCAAGCTGGAGGCTTTCATCGGCGTTTTTCTGGTCTTTCTCTTTACCTGTCTTGTAGTCGATCACTTCCACCTTGCCGTCCGGCCCTGAGTCGATGCGGTCTATTTTCCCCGTCATTTCAACGTCGCCCACACGGAAAAGGAATTTCTTTTCAATGTGAATGGGCGGCTTCGCAAAACCGGCGCGGTTTGATTTATAATAGGCCTTAAGGATATCATAGCCTTTCTTCTTATAACTTTCTTCCTGAGTGGCCGATTCATAGCCTCTTCCATCCCATATGGATTCATAATACGAAATGAGTTCCTCTTCGCCCAAAACTCTCTCCTCTTGCATGATTCGGTAAAAATATTCAAGTGTCGCGTGCATGCAGGTCCCGAATTTAAGCGGCGCACGCTCTTCCGGCGGTATACCATAAATATATTTGAATTTATACCTTAAAGGACAAGAATCGTAATCCTCTATCTGCGAATGGCTTAAAACAAGGCGCTTCATGGCGCATGCAGCCTGAGATTTGTCGTGGTTCCTCTTATAAAATTCTTTTAATTTGTCCGCGGCATTCGCAAAACCGATGGACTCGAGCGTTTTTATCGTTCCATCCGCTAGTTTTTTGTCCGGTTTTACGGGTCTGGCAAGAAGAAAAGATAAAACCACTTTCTCGACCTCATCTTTTGAAAGGGGCGCCGCATTGCCCGAAAATGCCATTTCGAAAAGGGCCCTCGCCTCTTTCACGGCGTCTTCTTCTTTTTCCGGTTCCATAAGAATCGAAGGGGCGGCGGCAGTAGCGGTTTTATTCCTGTCGGTTTCGTTTATTATTTCAAACTCTTTATTGCCGCTTAATACTTCATTAAGGAAACGTGAAGGCCTGACATAGGGCCGCTCTACGCCTGTAAGGTAAAGCGCATTTTGCGCCCTTGTCATGCTGACGTAAAAAAGACGCCTTTCTTCCTGCTCGTGAGAATCACCCTTGGGAAGCAGCTCTTTCAAAAGCTCATCCGGAAAACTGACCTCCTCCGGCCTGTTTTTCACCGGAAACCTGTTTTCAGACAGATTGGCAACAAAAACATAAGGAAATTCCAGACCTTTCGCGGAATGAGCCGTTATGAGCGATACCCCTTCGGCTTTTTCCTCCTCAAAGACAGACACATCGGCGCTGAATCCGACTATGTCGGCAAGCTCAAGATATCGCAGAAAATCTTTAAGGCTGTTGGCGCGCGGATTGGCTTCGCAAAAATCCGCCACGAAACCCGCGAAGTGGCCCAGCGCGTTAAGCGACTCCTCAGCGTCATGGGTGCGCACCCCTATGAGCCAACTTACGATATGCAGGCCTTCCAGCATGCGCCTTAACACAAAATTGGCGTCTTCCTTGACGGAAATGCGCCTTAGGGATCCGATGGTTTCTATAAATTTCGCTATCCTCAGGCTTTCATCGGGCCCGAATACGTTCCGACGGACTAGCGCTGTTTCAAGCGCTTTAATGTGCGCGCACTTATCGGTCTTGGCGATTAGCGATATTTCTTTCAGCTTATCCGGCACAAGAGCGATCCGTTCGCCCATAAGTACCCGGGCGAGAGAGATATTATCTTCGGGATTGTCTATTAATCTTAATAAAGCCGTTGCGTCGCGTACTATGGAATGAGAGAGAATAGAAACTTTGTCGCGCTCGTTAAAGGGTATAAGCTCGGCTTTGAACCTCTCGGCTATGTCCTCTTTCTGCTTATTCGTCCTGACAAGAACGGCAAAAACACCGTAACTTTTCTCATCTGGAGAAAGTTTCCCGTAGCGACTTTTTATTTCGCGCGCGATCCATCTGGCCTCATCCTCGAAAGATGAAAAACGTCTTGCCGCGACCGGCGTGCCTTTCGGCTTCCTGGTCCAGAGGTTCTTTTCTGTGTCAAAACGGTCTTCACCGTTGTGCAATATCAGATAATTAGCGGCCTTTATGATATTGGCTCCCGAGCGAAAATTCTCCGTCACCTTCATTATCCGGCACGATGGAAAGAGAGCCTTAAATTGATTGAAGCTCGCGTAAGAGGCGCCGCGGAAACGGTATATCGCCTGATCGTCGTCGCCGACGGCGCAGATATTTCCGTTATCGCCCGCTAAAAGCCTTAAGAGTTCGATCTGGGCAACGTTCGTATCCTGAAACTCGTCCACCAGGATATAACGGTAGTCCTGACGGGCTTTTTTCAGAAGATTGGGCCTTTTTGTAAAAAGCGATACGGTCTTCATAATCAAATCGCCGAAATCAAGCGCCCCTGCCTTCTCGATCGCGTCTTGATAGGCTTTATAAACATCGTGCGCCTCCTCGTCGCGTTTAATCTCAAGCTCGGCAATCACGGACTCTTCCTTATCTAGTTTATCGCGATCCTTTCTGAGCTTCGTCTTGAGCTTCTCGACATAATTCTTAAAGTCGGCGGGCGCTATTAATTCATCTTTCGCGCGGTCAATAAACCTGAGAAAACTTGTAAGCCCCCCTAGTGGGTCTTTGAGGTTGTCGTAATATTCAAATTTTCTGGCAAGCAAAATATCTTTAACGAAAGGGGCACGCTCAAGGTCGCTTGTGAGAATACGGAACCCCGCGCTCACCCCGCCGTGCATGCCGATAGTGCGGAGGATGTCTCCCGCAAATGAATGAAAAGTGGCGACAGAGGGAGGACTTGAAAGACCGGGAAGAAGCACGGAAATACGGGAAGACATTTCTTCGGCGGCCTTTTTCGTAAAAGTCAGCGCCAACACCTGAGACGGCTTTAGGTCGGGCTTTACCGCAAGGAGGTAGGCAACGCGATGGGTCAGGACGCGGGTTTTACCAGTTCCGGGGCCGGCAACGATTAAGAGGGGGCCTTCGGTGTAGCGGGCCGCTTCGCGTTGTTCATCGTTAAGGTTTGCGAGAATGGCTTCCTGAATAGACGAGCTAGAGCTTAGGATTTTCATTTGCTTGAAAGTTCTGCGCCGCGCACGTCTGGCTTTGCAAGGATAGTAGTAGTTTGGGGGAGCGGTATCTTGTTACTCGTATCTCGAAATCTAACGAATCACGAGACACGATTCACGAGATACGATTCACGGATTTTCAGGCCTGCGCGAAGACTTCACGCGCGACGATGCCGACGACCCCGAGGGCAACTGACTTTTCGCCGAAGGCCGAGGGAATAATCTTAACCTGGCTTGTGGCCTCTTCCAGCGCCCACTCTTTTACCGCAGATTTCACGGAATCCAAGAGAACCGCGCCGCAGTCTTCTATGCCTCCGCCGATTACGACAATCTCAGGATTCAGCAAATTAATGAGAAACGCCACTTTTATACCAAGTTGCTCGCCACCGCGCTCAATTGTCTTAACGGCTACTGGGTCTTTGTCGCGGGAGGCCCGAATCAGATCCTTGATAGAAATCGTTCCTTTGATTTCCTTGAGTTTCGACGGCTCGCCCTTCTGCATCAGCTCCTGCGCGTAGATAGACATTCCGAGATCGCCTTCCCAGCGGCCGAGCTGAGTCGCGGATTCTTTAATGAATTCCTTGTCTTCGCAACGCGGGTTGTAAATACCGAGTTCCCCCGCCGCGCCGGTCGAACCGCGGTAAATATCGCCGTCGATCAAGATGCCACAGCCGACGCCCGAAAACATATAGAGCATATTCTTGACGTCGCGGTCGAGACCGAGCCATTTTTCACCGAGCACCGCCGCGTTCGCGTCATTCTCGACAAAGCACGGCACATTAAATTTCTTCTCAAAAGTGTCTTTAATGGAAAGGCACACGGAAAGGTCTTTGCTGCCTAAAGCGCCGGGCCAGCGGATTGTGCGGCCGCGCTCGTCGATAATGCCGGGGACACCTACGCCGACGCCGACGATTTTTTCTCCCTCCACTCCCGACTTTTTGATGATTTCATCCGCCAGATTCACGAGCTCATAAATCACTTCTTCCGAGTTGATGGGCGGCCGATCGTGCCTGATTTCATGGATAACGTTCGTCTCAAGGTCAACCAAAACCCCGACCATGCTAAACATATTAAGGCCGACGCCAACGATATAACCGGCCTTGGGATTAAGCTCGACAAGCACCGGTTTTCTGCCGCCCGTCGATTCGTCAAGCTCGCCCTCTATGACGAGGCCTTTCTTGATATAATGGTTGATATAGTTGGAGACCGTCACGATGTTAAATTCCGTGACCTTGGATATATCCGTCCTGGAAATGGGACCATTTTTGCGGACAACTTCGAGGATAGCGAGATTTTTCCGCTCTTTATCGGTTAAAATCCTGTCGCGCAGCATCGGCTTAATCTTGATCGTCATGAAGAGCCTCCTGAAAAACGATTACACAGATTGAGGAATGATTACACAGATTAACAAGAAAACTACCTTTATGTACCTGGTACTGCTTGGATACGGTACCAGGTACATAAAGGTGTGCAAGTATTTATGAAACCAACTCCAGGTACCTAAAGCTCTGGTTATTTTACGTCAGGCACAGTGAAAAAGCAAAGATATTTATGCTGCAAAGATAAGCTTTAAAACAGCATATTTTAACGCTTATACAGCCTTTTATCTTGATAACACCTCTGCGTATCTGGTGCCGAGCCTAAGAGCACAATAATGTACCTGGTACCGGATTAATGGGACCGGTACCAGGTACATTATTGTGCTCTTAAAAGAACTCCTCTTCCGTAAGTAGCCTCTCTGTCTGCTTTACCCGGGGGGATGAGTGAAACTTCTTGCGGACAACGCCATCCTGCAAATAATTCGCGAGCGCGAGAAAGCTCATCGCTTGGTCAAGGCACAGATATTCGGGGCATGTCTTACCCGTCTTAAGCCCTATGGAATCGAAAAATCCGTATTGCCCGTAAATGTCGCCTGACTCCATAAGGCGGCGTAAATTCTTGATCACATCCTCCGGAATAAATTCAAGGGCAAGTAAAGACGCGTATGGCGCGATCACGCCGCGATCCGGATAACCTTTGGTCGCAATCTCCGATATACCGGCCTCGACATATCGAACCTGTTTCCCGGCCTGAGTAGCGCACGGAGAAATGCCCCAGACAGGATACTTTCTCTTTTTCGCGTAGTCTCTGTGGATTTCGGCCGCGATACGGTCATTAAGACCGAGCGACTTAGGCGCGAGGTGCGCTTCGTCAAGAAAAAGAGTGGGCATAAGAAACTCAAAAAGAGATCCTCCCCAACTCGGGACGATTTTTCTGCCTTCGTATTCGTAGTAACCCTCAAAAACATCCACACCCTCGTATTTTCTCATCACACCTTTAGGAACCTGCTTCTGCCACTTCCACGCGGAAGGCAGGGTCCTAAAAATCATGAACCAGTGCGCCGCTTCGACATTGCCTTTCGCGATGGCGATAAAGCTCGCGGCGCGCGACTCCGAGGCGATTAGGCCGTAATGGTTTTCCGAAAGCTCTTTCGTCTCGGGTTTTATGCCGATTGTAAGCTGTCCCACGCCCTCGTCGTAAAATTCATAAAAATTCATTTCGGCAAGCAGTTTTTCGACGCGTGCGGCAGTCCGTGACGGCAAAACACCCTTTATCGTCTCAAGGCTTACCGCGAGCCATCCGTTGTCCACCGCCGAGATAAATGTCCCCGTCACCTGAAGATTGGTCGTGCTGTAGTAATTGTGAAATAATCCCTTCCAGCGCGGGAGTTTTTCGAGCGTATCCAAAGTGCTCGAAATCCTAGATTCCATTTCCTCCTTGGATATCAGGCGGAGCTCACGCGCGGCCATGCACGAGGCAAGATAAAGGCCGATATTCGTGGGCGAGGTGTAGTCTCCTATAGAAACCTCTTCGCCTAAATAAATATGGTCGAGCGGAAGATTGGTGCGTTTATCGACTACGTTCGCGAGATAACCCCACGTATCCTGCGCGAGCCGTGCGAGAAAATCGCTGTCGTTCATCTTTAAGACACGGGTGCGCTCGGCCTCTGAAATAGCGGCCTTGGCAGGGAAACCCTTAAGATTATCCTTCAGCGAGAGGAAGAACACTTCCGCCTCTCCGAAAAAGCTGAGATTATCGAGAAAAAGGTTTCCTGAAAACTCCTCCCGGCCGCCCCTAAAAACGATACTAAACGTCTTTAGACAATTAAAATCGATCCCCGTAAACACATTACAGGGGATCGCCACTTCACGCCAGTCCCGGCGGGACGTGCTTTCGGCAATGTAGGGTTTAAGCGGGACGCTCGAGCGGTGTCCTAAATTGTCCGCAAGCTCCACTTCGGTCACGTCCGAAAGCAACGGATCCAGCTTCATCCAGAAAGAAACCGCCTTTGCCTGACTGACGTCAAGGCCGTTGAGCTTGCTTTCGAAACGAACCGAGGAGGCTGGAGGTATATTGTAATCTACGACAAGCGAAGAACCGTGCGTTTTGAACGCATCGTCCGATGAAAAATACGTTGACGCTATACCTCTTCCTTCGGCGCTTATACTCCACTTTCCGCCGACAAGATTCTTTTCCTCTTTGGCATTAAAATCATCTATATCCTTGAAGCGGGAAGCAAGCTCGGCTTCTTCTCTGCCGTAGGTGCGCGGCATAAACGACTTAAGAGATTGGAAGGCTAACTTGACGGGGGCCTCGACCGCTTTGACGGAAGCGTCGAGCGGGTGCAGGCCGCGCTTCCCATTTTTCCGCACCGTTTCCTCCTGCGTCCCGCAGGAGGAAACGAGGAGGGCGAGAAAAGGGATAATTAAAAGAAATCTGAGTTTGTTCTTCATAAGACAATTAGGGACGGTTATTTGAGTAACTAACCGTCCCCCCGCTTACTCATCCACCTCGTTGGAGATAGGAAACGCCTTCGGCGTTTCCGTCTCCTGTTAAAACAATATCTGCGATACCTTCTATGTTGTTACACGCAACAATCTATGTTGTACCACTACCACTTATCTCCAACGGGGCTAGCCCATCACAACCTTTACCGAATGCTCCTTGCCGTCGCTCGCGGGCGGAATGATATTTCCCTCAATGGCCTTGCCATCCACGGTAACTTGCTTAACGCCCG
>JAQTRP010000076.1 GCA_028711765.1 Candidatus Omnitrophota bacterium
CTATGATCCTAAGGCGATGGATAATGCAAACAAACAGCACTTTGGCGACCTTGTTGAGTTTAAGGACGGAGCTTACGGGGCAATTAAAGGAGCGGATCTCGTCATAATTGCCACGGCGTGGGAAGAGTTCAGGGAATTGGATTATGCCAGAGTTAAAGAACTGATGAAGGAGCCGAATATCTTCGACGGTAGGAATATGCTCGATCCGGAAGAAATGGCGCGCCTCGGTTTCCGTTACGCAAGCGTCGGTCGTAAGGAGGTAGACGGCAGGGCGGTCGAGACAAACGGTAACGGCCGCTCGTTGGGTATGACGGACGGTGAGATTAGGAGTGCTATTTCGCTAAAGGTGGCTCAGCTTGCGGTAGTCATTGAAGACATTGCGATAAAGCAGAAAAGGCTTGTTGAAGCGATAAGATCTCTTTCTTCGTCTCCAAACAAAGCTTTGTCAGAGGAGGCTTCAAGTATTAGGGGAGAGATAAAGATATCTGCAGACGAATCAAGAGGGCTGATGGGTGAAATTTTATATTTGGAAAAGGCGAGAATATCTCGCAGCTTAGAGAAAATGGACAAGGTGTTTAAAGAGGAGTCACCAGCAGCGCATTTTAATTTCGCTAAGGGATTCGCGGAGCGCGGAAATGAATATAAAGACGTATCTAACCTGCAGACGTTGGTAGAAAATGCCCTTAATGTTATCGGCAAGGATTTTGTTAGTGATGTAATGCCTGATAAGAAAGCCGAGACAGAAAGCATTATGAGCGAGTTATGGGCGATAAGAGAAGACCTCTTAAACATTACTGCTCTATCCGGCCGCTCGCTGGGGGTGGAGACAGTCACTCTCACGGCTGGAATCGCAGGCGGGATTGCTACGGTCGCAGTCTTGTATATAATTTATTCTAAGTCGAGGGGCTACTGGCTGCGTCCCGAACGGTTGCTAGTTCGAAAACTTAAGAGCGGAGATACTGCCAAGGGACTTACCGTGTGCTATGAGCTTGCGCAAAAACTGGCACTGGGTGAAAAAATTCCTCCGGATATCCAAGAGGCGCTTTCATGGGCAATCGCTAACACTAATAATCCCGGTTTGCGTGTAGCCGCCAATGAAATTTTAGATAAGATTACAGCTGAACAGATTAAGGATGAGAAATCCGGCCGCTCGCTGGGCGGAGAACTCGTGTCTCGTGACTCGTTGCTCGTGTCTCGTAAAGACACACGACACACGACGCACGACGCAGGACTGCCTTTCTCCGGCCGCTCACTCGGCGCGAGGGATGAACTTCTTAAGGCGATAAAGGATGGGAACCTTGACAAGGTTCGGCAAACTATTGATGAGCGGGGGTCGGTTATTGTTACATCCGAAAACCTGCGGGGGCTCTATCCGTTGTTGAAATGGTCAAAGGACGGCGATCACGTTACTAACGCCGCAGCCGAGCTAGCCGTTGGATATTTTCTTGATAAAGACAGCTCTCTCGCGAACTCCGAAAACTTTGAGCCGCTCTGGGATTATGCAAGTGATAACGGGCCGCTCGGCAGGTGGTTTACTTTAAGGGCCGCCAAAGAATTTATTGCCAGGAACCATAAGCTTGCACCGCTTGCTTACGAGAGGTTTCTCCCGTGCCTAAAGGATGAATACTGCGCCGTCCGTTACGTTTCCCTCGACGCGATTTCCTATTGCTTAAACACAGGCTATAAGCCGGCCGATCCCAAGGAAGACGCCCGTGCCGTTAGGGACCTTATCGGTGACGAGAACAAGGGCGTTAAGTTTGAGGCCATCAGATGTTTCGGCAAGTTTGTCGTGGCCTATCCCGACCTGACTACGGAAGAAGAGGATTTTGACGCAGTTCTGCGGTGTTACATATTGTCGGATGAAGCTATCAACCAAGCCATCGAGAAGGCGGCAGAAGCGGATAATGGTCTCATCCGCGGAACCGCCGTGGTGTTGGCGGAACTGATGGATGAGATTCGGATTAAAAGGGCAGAGGCGAAGAATTCGGTTTTTGCCGAGGAGTATCGCAATAAATCTTTTCGTCCGCTTATCATCGCGATTGAAGAGGGGGAGGGAGATAGTGTAGCAGTTAGGCAAGCAATCAAAGACCATCCGTCTGTTGCGACATCGATTTTCGCGGTGCGTAATTTCCGCGAGCTTTTTAGGTATCTGGGTTCCGGCAAAGATACCGAGGTCTTCTCCGCAAGAGAGGCAATCGAGGCTTTCCTTGAACGTAACAGGGCATTGGCCACGGCAGAGCATTTTGAACTCGCGGCTTCATGTTTAACGTCCGGCGGCGAACGTGAAGCGGTTTGGGCTGCGTTGAAGGTTCTTGTACTTTTAGTTAAGGCTAATAATTCTCTCGCGAATCGGGAACGCCTCGTAAGTTTTGTTCTCCCTTGTTTAAAGCATGGGTCTCCACTTGTCCGTCAGGGTGCTTTGGACGCCGTGGCGGCTTTTGTGGACGCCGACAATAGCCTTGCCGAATTGCCGGACCTTTTTAACCAAGTTACGGCCTGTCTTGACGATGAAGATGTTATCGAAAACGCCCTCTACGCTGTGGCGTCTTTGGTAAGGGCGCGCCCTCAAACCTATGTGACGTTTGAGAACGTAATGAAATTTCTGCCTTTCTTGGTTTATAAATACAAGGAAAACAACAACGTTAGTTATGAAATTCGTGACGCCGCGTCTTGCCTCTTTGACGCGTTCGTGGAGACGGCCAGGAAGGCCGTGGAAGATCCGTTTTATCCGGATGCAGTTAACGCTCTTTTTTCTTATCTTAAAGACGGGGATGACGATGCCAAATGCCACGTTCTGCGAGCCATCCGAAAGTTAGTGGGTTTCAATCCGTATTTCGCCCAGCCGCAATATTTCGGTTACATCCCGCCTCTCTTGAAAAGCGAGCATGAGGCCGTTCGCTTTACCGCCCTTGATACCGTATGGTCATTCCTGAGGGCGAACGATGATTTGAGAATCGACCAGAACCGGGAATGGAAAGATACGGTCTTGCGCGCCATGTCTAGCTTTGCCGCCGCGCTTAAGGAGGGATATAAACCGGAAGCCAATTTAAAGAGCTTTATTACGATGGACACAAGGGCCTCTACGCGTGGCCCTTTTGAAGACAGGGGTATATTGCTGAGGCTTCTTTTTTCCATAACGACCGCCAAGGATGTACTCGAAGTTGACACAAACTGCGAAATGTTTCGAGTTATTCAGGCGGGAATGCTTGTGGCTACGGTAGAGGAAGAATTCTCTTTATATTTTCCCGGCGAAAAGCCGGAGTTTTTTGATGGAAAGCTCAGCACCATAGCTAAAGTCTACAGGCAATTTGAGCGGAATTTTGTAAAACTTTCCAGAAAATACGGCGAGGCAGCCATAGGCCGCGATGAGGCAACTACCTTAGCCGAAGAGACTTGCAGAAAGCTCGATTCCGTTCTAAAGCTCAAGGACTCGCATATTCCAGAGAGCCTTTTAGCGGAACTTGCCGAGGTAAACGGCAGGAAAGACCTTCTTTTTAGCGTTGAAGGGGCGGACCCGTTCTTAGACTCAGATTATCCAAATGAAAGCAAAAACTATCTTAAAGAGACAGCCGAAGCCGTAAATAGGGGCGAGCTTAGGCTTAAAGATCTTTCTTACCCCGAAAAATTCGAAGCCGCCTGCAGGGTTTACGGAATCGAGCTTAATGCCGGAAGCGGCCGCTCGCCCTTCGACGCGGCCTTCGGCCTTACTCAGGACTCCTCGCCCCTTCGGGGCTCGTCGCTGGGGGATTCCGATATGGACGTTATGGATCAGATCATTAGTGAAATTGAAAATCACAGGGATTATTTTAAAGACCGTATTATCGAGAATGTCGATAAGAATCCTTCCGTCCTTACCGACGAGAATCTAAGGCGTATCTTTCCGCTTTTAAAGAGTGAAGATTCAAGCACCGGTTATACTGCCGCCTATGCCGTGATGGTTTTTCTTAATAGGGGAAAGCACCTTGCCTCTCAGGCTAACCTAGAAAAGTTTTTGCCTTATACGGAGGACGAAAATCAATTTACTCGAGAATTTGCGATTTATGCTATCGCCTCTCCTAAAACTGCTTCTGATGTCCACACGTGTTTCTTCTTAGCGGGCGGCGAACTTGACTCTTACGGGACATTGCGCGAACTGCTTCCACGTTTAAAGGACGACGTATGTTCTGTGCGGATACGTTTCTTAAAGGCCCTGTCCGTAATCATAAGCGCCGAGCCGTCCGTTGCCGGTTTGTTATCTAAATTTAATTTGTTCGGGCAGGTTCGCGATTGCTTTCTATCGAGCTATAACCAGGAAGAGCGCAGATGCGCGATGGAGGCTCTTTATAAGATAGTAAGCGAGGATTCTAGTCTTACCACGCGAGACAATCTCAAGTTTTTTACCCCGTATCTGCAGGATAAGGACGATTATATAAGGGAAGTTGTCTCAAAGATTCTTCGTAAATTCGATGAACGTGGCGCGTCGCTCGGGGATTCGGCCCGGGAGGTTGTGGAAGGTTCGTCCGGTGCCCTGTATGCGCGCGGGAAATTTCGGGAGCTGATCGAATCCTTCGACGGCGATGAGGTGCACGTTATTACCATGGGAGGAGGAGGCGATGTCCTGGGAGGAACCCTTTTGGCTGCTCAGATCAAAGAACTCTTCCGCAATCGGGGAAAGAAACCCAAAATTTGTGTTTTCACCTCGAATCTTAAGCGGGGAAGAGAGAATCCTATGGGCGGGCCAACGCCCATCGACAGCATTCAGGGTTTGCGCCGGCTTCCAAACAGCGAGCATCTTTTTGATGTTACCGAGAAACTGAAAGTGAAACTTGATCTTACTTATGAAGGCAAATTGCTTCTTATCAACCGTTGGCCCATTTCATCAAAGGTTAATTTCTCAGAAGGCGGTATTGTGCGGGATCTGCGAAAGATGGGAATCGATCTTATTATGGTTGACGTATCAAGAAGCGGAAGGGATTTAGCTTCGGATTATCTGAGGGCGTTCGAGGGAAGGAAAGTGCTTACCATAGGCATTGATATGGGAGGAGATGTCCTGGCGAAGTTTCCGTCGCCTATAAACCGCTGGGAGGTTGAGCGGCATACGGAGAGGCTTGTGCAGTCGCCGAATACGGATATGGTGTTCCTTAATATGCTGGTCGAGCTTGAGAAAGAAGGAAAAGATGTGACTATGGGTATTTCTGCTTTGGGAGGCGACGGAGAGCTGGGCGGTACCCTTAGGGATTATTTAAAAGAACTTTATGACGAAGGTGCCATTGAGGGTGTGTGGAATAATCCTGCTTTCGCGAGGACTTATCGGCCGATTTTCAAGGAGGTGGATAGTCTAAATGTGGCATCGGAGACATCAAGGCGTTTCCTCGAGGCGGTGAAGAGGATTTCCAAAGGGAAAAGTCCTGATTATCTCCGGGAGCTCTCTCCGTGGAATCCTATTCTAACAGAAGGAGATCCGAAGCACCTTCCCGATCACGAGATCCGTGGTGGCACGAGAGATGAGATAAAACCCAAACTTTATCCTTACAGTGTTTTCTTATCACCCCAAGTGGTTCATGAAAGATTGATAAATCCCACGCTCAGGGCCGAAAGTGCTGATTGGTCATGGGATGAGATTGATAGTTACCTTCGCGGGGAGATGCACTATGCGACAGAAATGAATGCGCCCGGCAATATACTGGGCCGCGGAGAGGTTATTCTTGAACTTGTCGGTGAGATATTCAGGAAATTCCGGTATTCCCCGGAGAATGTTTTTAATACTTCCATTAATCCCGAGAATCACGAATTGGTGCGCCTTGCCGCCGGCGGTGTATTTCTCCAGCGGTATCCGAAGGCTCTTAACGCTGTTAAGCGCGCTATTTTGCTCAATGCCCTCCTCTCCTTCGTGAAATCCAGCACAGACGCGTTTGTAATCGCCAGCTCAGTAGGCCTTCTTGGGAAGATTGCCATTGGGGAGTCAAGCGCTCTTGAGAACGAACTTATAGAGACACTGCGGACGTTGAAGCGCTCTGAGGACAGGGTATTTAAGTGGTCGATGCAACCCACATTCAAAGGTGTTGATGTTAGGGAGATTCAGAACGCCGTTCGTAATGCCCTAGAGCTTATTTATGAAAAGCGTGAGGCTGTTTCCCGCATTGCTCTTAATTCCGGCCGCTCGCTGGGGACGGAGGGCGATTCGGCGAAAAAGGGGAGGCTTACGGGAAAACTTATAAATAAGCGCTACGCTGGCGGAGCGCAGATCGGACAAGGTTCATTCGGGACGGTTTATTTGGCCCAAGACCAGCACCTCGGTGGGAAGACTGTGGTTATCAAGGACCTTAACCCTGAGGCGATGAAAAAGCCCGATGTCAGGGCGCGTGTTGCGAGAGAAGTGGAGATTATGGGTAAGCTGAATTCTTCCAATATTGTACGCGTCTTAGAAAGGATACCCGCGCCGCCGGCGGCTCCGCAGCTTCTGGTGCTTGACTTCGCGCACGGAAAGCCGTTATCCGATTGGCTGCCTAAGCCGGGAGAGCCGAGGGGGCCGCAGCATCTGAGCGATCAGGAAGCGGTTCTTGTAGCGATTGATATACTTAAGGCATTGGAGGAGATGCATACGCACGGTTATGTCCATCGTGATATTAAACCGGACAATATTATGCTGGATTTGGACCGGGAAGCGGGGCGCCTGCACGCCACTATACTCGATTTGGGCTTGGCCAAAGAAGTCGGAACTGTGGGTCTGGAAGAAAGCATTATACAGGAAGGACAGCCATGGACAACGCAGCCCCACACTATCATAGGCACTCCTTACTATATGTCTCCGGAACAGACTCAGGGCATTACGAGAAACTTGACTGCCGCCACGGATGTTTATTCTATGGGTATGGTGCTTTACCAGATGCTTACGGGAGTAGTTGCCGTTAATCCAAATTCGGAACCTTTACCGGTACTATCGGTTATTGTGCGGCACGCGAAGGCCGAATATTGCATGCCCAGCGCCTTTAACGTTTCTCTGGATTCTGAGTTGGAGGAAATTATAAGAAAATCTCTCGCCCTGGCTTTCGCCGGCCAGCCGGATAGTTATAGAATAGAAGTGGTTCAGCTTGCCTCCGATGGAAACGCATTAACAAGATTTAAAGATGCCACTGAGTTCAGACTGGCGTTAGAGAGTTATTATAAGAAATGTTATGTGGAAGAGCTTGCCAAGAGCACAGTAACTATGCCACCGGCCAAGGCGGTTTTAGTCCGCAAGATGCCCTCGGTTCCGATAGGCAAAGCCGTTGCTCTTGCGGCGCTTTTGGCAAGTGTTGTTGGTGGAATAGGTTGGTTTATGTCAGGTAAGAAACCCGCCCCTGCGCCTCAAGCGCAGCCGCCCGCGCCTGTAAAAGAGCTAACACCAGCCGCTCCGGCGGTTTCGGCTCCGACAGCCCAAGCACCGGCAGCCGCGCCGGCAATGGAGCCACCTGTGCAGGCAGAGGCTGTCCCGATTTTTACTGCAAAAAAGAATGACAAGGGTGAGTTTTTGCCCGTAAATTTTGAGTTGGACCAGAGATACTTAAAGGATAAGAAGGGTACCAGCCTTGAGGTGAGATCCTTTGATAAATCGGAAGATAAGCCGCCGGTAACCACGCCTTATTATTTCAGGGTAGTCAGCGCTGGCGATGACAAGGACAGCAAGGCTTCAATTAGGACCTCCAATTCTCAATTAGTAGACGTTCCGGTCACCCCGGGGAAAAAATACGCATTGAAGCTATGGGTCAAGCGGTCTTCTGGCCAGGGAGCGGGCACAGTCTTCGTCAGGATCGCGTACAAGAACTCTCAAGGAAAATTTATAGACGGTGACGAGAGAGTCCATTTTGACAAAAATAATTCTATAAGCAGAATCCCTCCGGGAAAATGGGTGCTATTGCGGTTTGCTAGCATTCCCTCCCCTGGTAGCGAGTCAATGAATCATTCTAGCATTTCATTCTCGAAGGGCGAATGGGAAGTCTGCGGTGATGGCCCAGGCCCGACGTTCGGCCCGGTTGATGCCACAGTTGAAACAGGCCGGGACGACGGCCCGAATTATCCTCAACAGGCGCAGCCAGCGCCTGCGCAACCTGTCGCAACTGCGGTCCCGCCTGCAGTTACTGCTGCGCCGGCTGCACCTATAGCACCGGCCCCTGCCGCGCCGGCTGCGGATATAATGCCGGCTATAAAGTCGGAAGCCAAGCCGCTTTTCGAGATAGATGAAAACGGCAAGCCCGTTAATTTTATCCTTCAGGATGTGGAGGTTCGGAAATTCTCACCCAACGAAAAACTTCCTACAGGTGAGTTGGCAGACAAGAAGGATTTTTACTTCTTCTTCAATTATGTCGGCGGGCCGGCGCGCCATTACGCGTTAATCAACGGGAAGGAGCGCCCTTACGCGATGATTTTAGGCGGGCAGATGAAAGTTCCCGCCCCCAAATTTAAAGTAACCGCTTATGTTCAGGTTTTGGAAGAGACTGCTGATTACGACCGCGCTAAGTTTCCGCATCAGCTTTCACTCGATGTCGCCGGTCTTAAGAGGGGAGCAGTAACAGAAGGCGTTGCGCTTACGCCTTACAAGAGGTGGCAGAAAGTACAATTTGCAGTTGCAACCGCCGGAGCCGACGATGATGAAGCGAGGTTTCTATGGCTGCGCACTCCCCCGGGGATTAAAGCGAAAGTATATGGTATGAAAATTGAACCGGCTATTGCCGGCGATGAAACAGGAATAATCCAACCAAAAACCCAAGGTGCCCTGCCCGTAATTCACAGGCCTTTTGCTATCGCGGAACTTCTTAAGCAGTCCATAGTAAACGCTGTCATTGCGAGGGCACAATCGCCAGGGAGCCCGAAGGGCGCTGTAACGAGCGTTAGCGACGCGGCAATCTCAGGATTTCTTGGAGTCGGCATTAACTTACAACTTACAACTTATAACTTAAAACTTAATTCCGGCCGCTCGCTGGGCGAGCTCTCGCCGGAAGAACAAAAATACGTAAAGAAGCTTAAGGATGCCTTCGTTGGGGTCCTGGGAAAAAATAGGAATAACATTGAAAAAGTTTCGAATGCTAAATTTGACTCTATTTTCATTAATATTCATTGTTCCCTTAATGATTTGCCACCAGTGCCGGATAGAGCAACAGACCAGGCATCGTTGTCTGGAGATATTATGACATCTGAAAAAATATATGGAAATAAGATTGTGGAATATTTAAAGGCGTATGTTTTGCCTCAGATCGGTATAAATCCGTCGCAAGTAATAATGACCTACAAGTTAGGTTGTATGGAAATTTGGCTGGAGCTTAACAAAAATAACGTTCCGAGCTTCCTAAAAGCAATATCGCCAGAGATGGGACTAACAGTTTTGGTTCCTAAGGAGGAT
>JAQTRP010000077.1 GCA_028711765.1 Candidatus Omnitrophota bacterium
GGATCTCAGAATGCCGGGCATGAACGGTCTTGAGACCCTGAAGCAGATTAAGGAGCGGTATCCGCACGTGCGGGTGATTATAGTGACCGCGATTGAGACGCAAAATGAACTCGACGAGGCCCTTAGGCTCGGCGCGGATAATTACATCACGAAGCCCCTGAGCCTTGAATATCTCGAGAACGACGTTCACGCAAAGCTGAGTCAGATTACGCACCAAATTCCCTCGCAATGAAGAAAAAGTTGGACTATCAGCAAATACTCCGGATGGCCTCGAAGAGCATGGTCCGCGTCAAAGATCCGCGGCGGCTCTTAAAGATGATCGCGCGTTACATTGACCGCGAGATCAACGTGAAACATACATCGATTCTGATGTATGAACAGGCCAAGAAGCGTTATATATTCGTCGATTCCAAAGGCGACAAGAGGATTCCGGCAGGCCTTGTCAGGCTCGATATCGAAAATCCTCTTATACAATGGTTTACGCGGAGAGAAAAAATACCGGCCCTATCAAAAGATTTTGTTTCTTGCAAGGAAATTTGCGGGGCTTTATCCGATAAAAAAATATTAGCCGAGGAACCGGAGCTTAGGAAACGCCTTACCGTGCTAAGGCGGGAGCTCGAGGTCCTGAGAGCGGCAGTTTGCGTTCCGGGATACTATAAAGGAGAACTCTTGGGGCTCCTCATGCTCGGCGAAAAAAAGAACGGAAGAAATTTCTCCGATGAGGAACTCGACTTTTTCCAAACTCTTGCCAATGACGCGGCTATGGCCATTAAAATGGCGGCCTACCACGACGATCTTTTGGATAGAAACCGCGAGCTCGAAGAAAAAGTTAAACTGATAGAATCTCTCAGGGCCAAGGAGCAGGAGATTTATTATCAGATAGTCCTTTCTCTGGCACGCGAGGTAGACACCAAGGACAGCTACACGAACAATCACCTCGAACAGGTAGAGATACTCGGCCTTAAAACGGCCGAGGAGATCGGTTTAGACCTCGAGGGGAGGAGAAGAGATGTTTTGATCGCCTCTCTCAGGCTTCATGATGTCGGAAAGATAGGCGTTCCGGACGGCATATTGAAAAAGCGGGGTAAGTTGACAAAAGAAGAATGGGCACTGATGAAGGATCACGTCAAGAAGGGCGCCGAGATTCTCGAACCGCTCACTGATTTCCGCGATGTAGCAAAGATTATAATGCATCACCATGAAAATTATGACGGTAGCGGCTATCCCGACGGCCTAAAAGGCGAAGAGATACCCGTGGAATCGAGAATAGTTGCCGTTGTCGACGCCTTCCACGCCATGATTTCCGACCGCTGCTACCGGAAGGCGCTTTCGTTTAACGAGGCTTTGAAGGAGCTTAAAAGGGCCACGAAAAAGCAGTTCGACCCCAAGATAGTCACCGCGTTTTTCTCCGCGATAAAGAAAATTGGCCTGAAGCAACTGTCTGCAGCGTCTTAAGTTATGTAAGGTATCATGTTGAGGTACCAGGTACCGTATGTCGGGATCCGGTACCTGGTACCTGATCTTGATTGACTTGTTTTTGGGGCTCTTGTATAATGTCGCCTCCTTTAAGTGATAATAGGCCAACGAGTTGGGAAATATAAGGAGCGTATTTCGTGAACAAGAAAGAGCTCGAACAGTACAAAAAGATACTCGAGGTAGAACGCCGTAAACTTATCGGCGATATCAACCATATCGAAAAAGAATCCCTGAAACAGAGTCAACGCGACGCCTCCGGCGACCTGTCCGGATATGGTTTTCATATGGCGGATGTAGCCACCGATAACTACGACAGGGAATTCAGCCTTGATTTGGCATCCTGCGAGCAGACCCGGCTCAATGATATTGTCGACGCCCTGGAGAAGATCGATGACGGCACATACGGTTCGTGCGAGTCGTGCAAAAAGAAGATCTCCAACCGCAGGCTCCGAGCCGTTCCTTACGCTCGTTTGTGTATTAAGTGCAAGGAGCAGGAAGAAAAAAAGAAATCCAAGCGGGATTAAATGTGGCTTTACTTTACCGGCCTCGCTGTTTTTATCCTGGATCAGCTTTCAAAGGTTTTAGTTCTTAAATCCCTTTCTCCCGAAGAAAGCCTTCCTCTTATACCACAGGTTTTTCACATCACACTCGCCCGTAATACCGGAATCGCCTTTGGTTTGTTGAAAGGCAATTCGCCGTGGCTTTTTGCCGCCATCGCCGCCAGCATTCTGATTTTATTTCTGGTTTCTCTCGGTGTTCATAAAGTTTCAAAATTGGCGTCGGTTGCCTACGGCCTTATTCTCGGCGGCGCCGTCAGCAATTTCCTCGACAGGATCTTGCGGGGGAGCATTGTGGACTGGCTGGATTTCAGGATTTGGCCTGTTTTTAATATTGCCGATGCCTGTATCAGCGTTGGCGCGGCCCTTTTTATATTAATTCTCTGGCGAAGGAAAAACTGATGCATCCTGTTCTGTTTTCGTACGGTTCTGTCACGATTTATTCATACGGTTTCGCGGTCGCGCTGGGAGTTTTAGTCGCGCTTTTTTTTCTGAGACGCCGCGGCGCGCGCGAGGGTTTTAATGCAAACGATGTTACCGACTGCGCGATTTACAGCGTGTTTTCAGGGGTGGTGGGGGGGAGGATCATTTACGTTCTAAAGAACTGGAATGATTTTGCGCCGAATCCGGTCGCGATCTTTGAGCTGTGGAGGGGCGGGCTTGTTTTTTACGGCGGCGTCGGCGGGGCGCTTATTTTCTTTATTTTATTTTGC
Source organism: Candidatus Omnitrophota bacterium (assembly GCA_028711765.1). Classification (GTDB taxonomy): domain Bacteria; phylum Omnitrophota; class Omnitrophia; order Omnitrophales; family JAQTRP01; genus JAQTRP01. The sequence goes on from JAQTRP010000077.1 coordinate 2,747, forward strand.
CGCGCAAAAAAAATTCCTTTCTTCCGCCTCGCCGATTTATTTGTTCCGTATCTTGCCCTTGCCCACGTATTCGGGCGGATAGGGTGTTTTCTCAACGGCTGTTGCTACGGTAAGCCGACCGGGCTTCCCTGGGGTGTTAGTTTTCCCGGGCAAATTGATGTATTGCACCCCGTCCAGATTTATGAGGCAATTTTCCTCTTCGTTTTATTTCTAACACTTTCGGGCCTTTATTCCCGCCGGCGCTTTGACGGCGAAATCTTTCTCCTTTATTTTATAATCTATCCCGCAGGGAGGTTTGTTTTTGAGTTCTTGAGAGGCGACCAATATAGTTGTTTTCTTGGTTTAACTTTGTTCCAAGTTGTAAGCGTAGCGATTATCGCGGCAGCGCTTGCGGCATATTTCTTAATGTTGCACGGCCGCGGTCGGAAAATGGGCAAGGCATGAGTCTTGATAACGGGCAAGGCACAAGGAAAGACAAGGAATCCCTCAATTTCGATGTCCCCGAAGAAGCGCGCACCGAACGGTTAGATAAATTTCTGGCAAATTTATTAATCGAGCGTTATTCGCGGACAAGGGTTCAAAGCTTTATCCGCGCCGGCCGTGTTACGGTGGATGGAAAGCCGGTGCCGGCCCATTATAAACTTAACGGCGGGGAACGCGTCGTCGTCGAGCCGCTCGAGACAGAGGAGAACGAAACGCGCGGAGAAAATATTCCGCTTGATATTGTTTATGAGGATGACGATCTTATAATTGTGAATAAACCAGCGGGTATGGTGGTTCATCCTGCCTGCGGCAATACGGAACATACGCTTGTCAACGCGCTCGTTTATCACACGCGGAACCGCCTTTCGTCTTTGGGCGGCGGGGTGCGGGCCGGGATTGTACACCGTTTGGATAAGGATACCTCCGGCATACTTGTCGTCGCGAAGACGGACGATGCGCACAGACGGCTCGCGAAGCAGTTTAAGACGCATAAGATATCGCGGGTTTATGAGGTTTATGTCAAAGGTGTTGCGGAGCATGATGAATTTCGCTGCACCGAGCCGGTGGGGAGGGCGTTTGTTAACCGGAAGAAAGTGGTGGTGAAACCCTCGGGCGGCAAGGACGCGGCAACAAACTTTAAAGTGATAAGACGGTTTAAAAAGACGACCGTTCTTGAGGCATACCCCGAAACGGGGAGGACACACCAGATCCGGGTCCACCTGGCTTTTTTGGGATATCCGGTTTTGGGCGATATACCATATGGCATCCCTTCGCCGTATATCGCGAGACAGGCCCTTCACGCTAAGAAAATCGGATTTTGCCATCCCCGCACAAATGAATGGGTGGAGTTCGAGGTCGAGATCCCTGAGGATATGCGGGAGTTGAGGAGACAATTGGCAACTGACTAGTTAAGCATCATAAGTCCAAAATAAAAATGCAAAGCGAGAAATGCAAAACCAAAATTAAAAATTTTAAGATTTGTATCTTATCTTCGGTTTTAAATTTTCAGCTTTAATTTTACGCTTTTCAATTTATCCTTTGCGTTTTTTTACCGATGGCTGATAACTGACAACTGAAATGGATATTCTAACTTACGGAGTTGTTTTGCTTTTCCCGATCATAGTTTTGGTGTTGTATGTGGAGTACCATGTTCTCACGACCTTTTACAGGTATCGCGGGCCCTTTTTGCGGCTCACAATGAGAGGCTGCGAAATGGCGCGCAGGATCCTTGACTTGAACGGCCTGGGCGATATTTCGGTGGAGTCGGCGGAAGGCCGGCCGAGAAGCCGTTATAATTCCAAGAGAAATGTTCTTGAACTTACCGCCGGGCTTTACGAAGGCACTTCTCAGGCGGCGATCGCCGAAGCGGCCTATGAGGCACAGTGGGTTGGTGAAATGGTTCAGAACCCTATCCTTGCTTTCGCGACACGGTTCCTGTCTTTTTCGTCGTTTGCCGTGATGCCGTTTGCTTTTTTGTTTATGCTTATCGGAATGACGTTTACGGTTCTCGCCTTTGTCTTCGGACTGGGGCTTTTTATTCTTATAGGATATATCACGATAGCCGGTTTTATCCTCCCTTCGCGTTTCAAGGCTGTCTATAACGCCGTCCGTTCGCTTGTTAAAAGCCAGGAGTTAAATGAGCCGGAAATCGCGCCGCTCCGTATTATAATGCAAAGCGTTGCGCTTATGGATATAAGCGGGGCGGTGGACTGGGTGAGGTTTGGTATTTCAAAGCTTATGCGTCGTGAGTCATGAGTCGTGTGTCGTGAGTCATAAATTTGGATCAGGGGAAGAAAATGCAAAGTTATGACGATTTAGAAATTTATCAGATGGCGCATAGATTGGCCGTGGAGATTCATCGGCTCAGTCTTGAATTGCCGAGGCATGAGATGTATGAGGAAGGCAGTCAGATTAGGCAATCGTCCAAGGCGATAAGCGCAAATATAGTAGAAGGGTTTGGCAGGAAAAGGTACAGGCAGGATTATATAAGATTTCTGGTCTATGCTCACGCATCTTGCAACGAAACGATAGAACATTTAAGATTGCTTTGCGAAGCCAAATCGCTGAAAGATAAAAGCAGATTCGAACATTTTCTCGATGGATATGATATGTTGGGCAGAAAATTGAACGCTTTTATCAAAGCGGTAGAAAAGGGTTAGGAGATTAAGACTCATGACGCAAGACTCAAGACCCATAACTTTGTCTAATAGGGTTTTCAAATTTCTGTTTGTTTTCGCGGTTATTCTTCTTATTACTGCGGTGCTGGCGCCCGCAGTTTTCGCCATCACACACATAAAGTTCGAGAGAATAATATTGCGGCTTGTCATGGTGTTTACTTTTCTCGCGGTTATAGTTTTGGGAAAGGCAAAATTTGATTTCAAAAAGTATGGTCTTGGATGGAGGAAAGATTCTCTAAGACTTTTTTGTTCGGGTTTTCTCGTTACATTTTTATGTCTGGTTTTCCTTGCTGCTGCCGAAGCCTTTCTAGGTGCGCAAAAATGGTCATTGAGTTTGAGTCCCGGGAGACTCGCCGTCAAATTCCTAGCCGCGCTCCTCTCGGGTTTTATCGTCGGTTTTGTGGAGGAACTTTTCTTCCGCGGTTATATTTTTGAAAAAGTTTCCGGAAAACTTAAAATCCTAGCCGGATTCGTCGTTACAAATATTTTTTATAGCGCCACGCATTTCCTCAGGGCGAAAACCGTCATAACAGGCGAGCATCCCGACGTCTGGATGTCTTTCAGGGTAATGGCTGATTTTTTCACACCCCTTGTTCATTTCCAGAGTATTTATCAGCCCTTTATCGGACTTTTTATTTTCGGACTGCTTCTTTCCTCGCTCTATCTTTGGTCGGGGCGCAACCTGATTCTTCCCATTAGCGTTCACGCGGCCACAGTCTTTTATCAGAAAATAGACGGTAACTTTATCAGTTACGTAGGCCCAAACGGCAGTTTCCTTTACGGTGGGGGAGACATACGCTCAAGTCTTATTGCCTGGGTTCTTGTCGGGCTTATAACTAGCTGGTTCTTTATAGGTTTCTTCGTTCGAAAAGCCAGGCAGAGTGAGCGATGCTAAGTATTGCCATATAATTAGTTATGTCGTTTTCATTGCTTTGTCGTATTTAATGGGGTATAATTTAAGTAGAAAAGGGATTATGTAAATACATTGATCTATGAAGCGCTGATAGCGGCCATTGAGCCGGATAAAGGAGTTAGGTGTTTATGTTAAAACTACATGGTAGCTGGCGAGCGGTAATTGCGATTGTCGTTACAAGTTTAGCGGCCGGTATATTTTGTTACTGTTTCGCCGTGGAAGACGATTCCAAGACGCCTAAAGCGCCTCCTCTTCCCGAGGATGCGATGACTGGAGATGTTGTTGTGCATCCCGGAGCGCGCGTAATATTGGAGGGCACTAAGGACGAAGGTGATATGGCGGCTCAAATAGGAATGGAGAACTTTGGTTTCGCGCCTTCTTCCGTAATGGATACTCCGGTTACGGACAGTGGCCCCGTTACAGATACTGGTCCTGTTACAGATAGCTACACTGATCTATCTACAGATACCGGCACAGACGAAGATACGGATGTTGGTACAGATGAAGACACAGATGTGGTGAGAACAGATGCGGTGACAGATATGGTGACAGATGTGGTGAGAACGGATATGGCGAGAACAGATGTGGTGAGAACGGATATGGTGAGAACAGATATGGTGAGAACAGATACAACAACAGATGGAGGAAAACCGCCTGGTTGGCCGCCTATTGCTGTCTCAGATATAACGGATTGGGATCCCCCACTTACTACTGACGACCCTACGGAGGGAGGAGATACTCCGTAATAGAGGATTAGGGGCAGGATTATTGTCCGCGCAGGGGTAAGTTAGGGCAACTTCCGCCTGTCCATAAAGAAGCAGCTTCCTCCTATTGCTTTTGCTTGGTGTTTCAATTCCGGCAGGACATTCGTGATTTCAACGTAGTTGTTGAAAGTTTTGTACTCATTTGATACGCCTGCGAGCGAAACTGACATTAGAGGAAATTTCCGGGTTACACCCTGCCTGTCGGGCGCTACAATGCCTCCTTGTTTGATATCTTCCGCTTTATAGAGTTTCTTTATTTCTTCGCCAAAACGCTTAATGAAATAGCTTACCACGTCATCCGCTTTGTCCGGCGTTGTGACAAAGACAAAGTCGTCACCGCCTTCATGCCCCAAAAAATCGTCCGAATTGCCTTTTGTTTTCAATGCCTCGCGAAGGAGATTTGCGGTGAGTTGTATTGCCTCGTCTCCTTTTTCGATTCCGTAGTGATCGTTGAATGCCTTAAAATGATCAAGGTCGGAATAGACAAGGACTATTTTCTTGCCGGCCTTAAGCCTGTTTTCCGTAACCTCCCTTATGACCACGTTACCGGGTAGTTTTGTAAGGGGATTGGCGTTCTCTGCCCGTTCTTTCATCTTCTTGAGCGCGACGGCCATTTCGTTAAAGGTATCTCCCAAGTCCTCGATTTCATCATTCGTGCGCACATCGACCCTGAGGTCAAGATTTCCGTCGGCAATCTGGCGGGTGGCCTTGTTCAGGACCTTAAGGGGGCGCACCACGGTCTTCGAAATCATTATGGCTAAATAGATTAGGATGATAACGATAACGCCGGAGGTTATGATCATCATAGTTGTTGTTTCTTTGATTGCCTGAGTAAGGTTTCCGAGGAAGAAGCTCGTTTTTACGAAATACACAATCTTGTCGTCACGGAGAAGGGGTATAAATGTATAAAGGGAAGCTGTTTTTCTGTCGATAAATGAGTAAAACCATTGAGGAACAGCACTTGCGACGATTTCACGCATCCTTGATTGGTCAACATCATCGGCGGGTAGGCTTACAAGTTTTGGCGATCCGGATGCCACTGCCTTGTACGAGCTATCGAACACAGTTCCGGATTCGATGACCTTCTCGCGAACGAGAGAGTTGATCGTCTTGGTGAAGAGCGGGGCCGGGTTATCGGCGGCGGCCTGAGAGAGCAGGGAGTTCTCCATTTTGTTTTTGACCACAATCGCGGCCATTTGGGCGCGATGAACATTGTAGTTGGTAATGATATCGAGCTGGTTCTTTATCTGGATCGCGGCAAAAGCGGCAATGAGGATAAGGCAAACGATGAAAATCAATAACGCTATTCTCTGGTTAAGCCCGCTTCTTAGTTTGTGTTTTGCCTTCATTAGATTTCCTTTCTGAAAGGGGAATTAATCTTGTTGAAAAGGGTGGATTTTTTCTATATTATCTTTTAAAAGCATAAGTAATACTAACTTACTACTATCTAACGTGTTGCGAAGAACCAAACGTTAAAAAAACCGCAGGTTTTAATGAAATTTCTCGCTCCCATTATCAAATTAGCGATACTTGCCGCAATTATAGTGGGATTTTTCTACGTTTACAATACCTATTTGGTCGATCGTTCCCTCGAAGGCCTTGAATTATCCCTTACCACCAATTCCTACGCCCAGAGCGCCGGTGATATGCGCAATCTCAATTTCTTTCTTGACGAGGTCTTCACGCGCGAGCTTGGCCGCAAGAAAATTGACGATACAAACCTTAGCCAACTTGAGTTTGCCCAGAGCATCGCCTTTAGCGCCAAGGACTATAGGCAGGTTAAAGACGTCCAGTTCTTTCTCGACCGTCTCGCCAAGGACAAAATATCTAAGCAAAGCCCGCTACAACGGTGGATCAGCCAGATCATTGCTCTAATTAAATCGTATTTTGTCAAGGAAACTACCTATCGTCCGCGTCCGCCGAGGCCGGAGGAGGATGCCAAGGTAGATATGGGACTGTTGAAGGAAGCAAGGAGTTTAGATTATGACTGGAAGCTTGAGGAGGCGATCTCCAAGTATGAGCATTTTCTCAAGCTCTATCCTACTTACTATC
>JAQTRP010000078.1 GCA_028711765.1 Candidatus Omnitrophota bacterium
TATATAGTAGGGCTCCCTCCCCAAAAGCTGTACGCCCAAAGGTTTGTCTTGGGCTTCGGTAAGCATCATCACGGCGGTTTTCTTGCTCGAATAGCTTAAAGAGCGGGCGCACAACATCTCAAGGAAAGCAAACTTGCACCCGGCCTTCCTATTGAGCATACGGAAGGGCAAAGAGCTTACCCCAGATAAGGGCGCCAAGATTACGCGGGGAAACAAAGCAGTCATTAAAGTATCTCCTTTTGGGCGACGATTATACCATTTAAAACAAAACCCCGCGACATCCGATTGTGCCGCGAGGCTCGATAGTCCCTTATGTTCTGTATCTTTATTTACTCAACCTTGTACTTTTAGAAGAGGTATGGTTTAGCGGTTTGGCTTATTCCTCGCGCGGACGCCTGTTAAGCAGTCAGTTTGATTTGTTTCTCGCGGGGACGCTCGTTTTGCCCCAGCGAGGCAAAACTCGCTCGGTTACGGCCCTTCGCATTCTGGACAACCGTGCTGCTCAGGGCCTTCACACGCCCCGCTACGAAACAAATCAAGCTGCTTGCCTTATCGTCATTGCGAGAAGCGGTAGCGACGAAGCAATCTCAGAACAATGATACACCGGATATTTTTTAGAGATGAAGGAAAAATCGGGACATCGAGTCCCGATTTTTCCTGTGGGGGTTAATGCATGGAAGATTTCAGTTAAGTTGCTATCTTAACACCGTCCTCTATTTCAAAGCAAAACCCCGCGACGTCTCTTTCTGCCGCGGGGTTTGATATTTCCCTTTGTTCTACGCCTTTATCCGCTTAACCCTATACTTTTGGAAGGGGTACCTTTTTGGGAGAGGATTTAACTACACGGCTATCTTTTGATATGTTTTAAGACCAATGAAGCAAAACTCTCTCCTAAAATGTCGGGGTTAGTATCAATATCTAAAAATTGCTCTTTTTCTTCACGAGGAAAGAATTTTGCTTTGATTTCTTCCATTGATGCATACTCTTTAAGGTTAGTCTTGACTTCCTTCTGCTCTTTCATTTTCCTTACCTCGATAATAATTTGTAAAAAAATGGTGGTTTAGTTCTGCCTTGAAATAATGTTTTCTTTTAATCCAAACGAAACCGTCTCCTTTTGAAATAACAGCCACATCTATTGGTCCCCCAACTGTTTCCGCATCCATTGTAACCCTGCGCTTAAAGGATGTTAAGTTCACAAGAGCCTCCGCCATAGATGCAAGTTCATCTTTTGGTAATATCGCAACAATCTTAACAATTGGCACTATGTGAATATTGGTTTTATATGCTTTTACTTTATCGGAATAATCATCAAAAATTTGCTTACTTGCCTCTTTGAGTTTATTTAGGATTTTTTCTCTATCCTTTTCATCCTTTAAAAGTATCGCCTTTAAAAGGCTTTCAGGATAATTTACGAAAATTTTATTTAAATAAGCGATAGAAAACCGTTCTAATGAAGGGTCTATACCTTCGATGAACGTATCTACCATTTCCCTCTGTGCAAATGGAATAATTGCTGCGTCATTATCGAAACTAATTGATTCCGATGTGTGTTCTGTATATTTTAGCTTATTATCAACAATACATTCTAATCTATATGAAATAATAGATGGAAATAAATCATCTTTGCCAAAACCAGCGATTACTATTCCAGAAATATTAGGAAGAGAAAGAAATCTTTGTCGTAAAAATAAACCTGCTCCGATAGCTAACAATTGTTTGATATTAGCTTCATCCAATGGCAGTTTTTCAAATGCAGCTTTTACATTCTCTTCGATTTTGCTCTTATATTTTTCAATGAATTTATTAACATCATCTTCTGCTAGGTCTTTCAGGAGGGGAAATGTCATCCATTTTTGATAGTGATTATCAATAGTTTTGGACAAGATTTGCTTGATTTCCTCATCATCAGTTTTACCTTTATGACAAATTATTTCTTTTAACTGCTTTCCAATTTCCTGTTGTATGCTAAGGAAGCAACCGCGTAAGCGTATCTTACAATACTTTACCTGTTCGCTCTCTGGGAAAGAAATACGATTTGAGATTAAATAATTTATAAAATCATTGGCATAATCTTTTAAAGTAAGATACTCTGTGTCACTTAATTTTTTCCGATACTCTTTTATAATAGTTTCCCAAGGAACTTTCATAAACGTGGCATTGCCAAATAGCATAATACCAACGGGATGGTATTTTGATAACATAAAAAGCTTGTTGGCAGAATTATATATTTTCTGCCCTTTTTCCCGTTGTATGGTTACCGCACTATCAGCTGCTAAAGCAACAGCGGTCTTATTTAATATTCCAATCTCTGCCGTCATTTTCTCACCCTAATTTATTCATTTTCATTAATTTCATTAAGGTACCCCTTCTAAATGCGTTAAATCCAAAGGTACCCCTTCCGAATGTGCGGGGTTCGATATCCTCTTCTGTTCTACGCCTTCGTCTACTCAACCCTATACCTTTGGAAGAGGATACGTTTATGTATTCCTATTCCTATTTTTATTAGGATGCAGTATGGAATCTACTTCTTCGGTCTTAAAAATTCGCAACAAATTTAATTCCAACTCATCTAAGTTTACCAAATCGTTAAGAGTCAATTTTTTGCCTTCATCCAATCGCTTAATTAATCTATCCACCTCTATATTACCTGTATGCCCTTCCATCTGTTTTCCCCCTCCCGTGATTTAGGGGACGGCTTTAACTTGTTAACTTAACACCGTCTTGGCGGTAATTATATCAAATTTCGGGCTATTATTCGAGGGGTTTAGGATGAGATATTTCGGTTTCTCTATTTTACTCAACGAACAGTTGTATAGTTCTTTTTGTACACTTTGCATCTAGCCAATCACATAAGAATTAAGAGTATAGACTGACGAATCAGAATCAAACTCGAGCAGTCCTTGTCCGGTCAGATTTTTTAGATCTCTGCGAGCCGTCCTTTCCGTAACATTCCGGTAAATAAGTCTGAGTTGTTCATTATCGAACAAATCTTTTAATGCGAACGGTTTGCCCAGCTGAAGAAGTAGATTTATAAGGTCATACTGGCGTTGCGTAATTTTTTTCTGTTTCTGCAAAAAAACGTAATAATCTTTAAGAGTGAATTTCCGAATTAAAGCAAAAATACGAAGCCGAATTTCTTCGAGAGAGGCGAGTAAGCCTTTCAGGAAAAACTCGAGGAATGGGGTAATGCTATTCTCCTTATTGCGTTCGGAGAGGGAAAAAGCCCAAAAATAATCATCAATATGCTTATAGTAAAAGTTGGAGAGCATATTATAAACAAACCGAAATCCGGCGCTCTTGAGCATCATCGCTTCCATTGCCCTTGCTGTTCTTCCGTTACCGTCCCCAAAAGGATGAATGAGAGCAAAATAGTAATGAGCTAAAGCAGCCCTGACAACGGGATCTTGGTTTATCAACTCAGGTGAATTGATCCATGAAACGTACTCTTTCATTAAATTCTTAATGTCTTCGAGAATCTTCGGCGGAGTATAAATTCCACCGTGTTCCTCATTGCTGACTTTCACGAGATGGTTCCGGTACTCGCCCGGTGTATTCTTTTCGTCTTCAGATCCGTCTGTGATGATCGCATGCATTTTCTTAATCAAATCTTCCTGCAAAAGGAAAGGGACGTCTGACGATGGAGTTTCTTGAATTAAGCGGTAAGCTCGCTTGAGATTCTGGATTTGTTTTTCAGCCTTTTCAGTAGCTTTCTTTTTTTCTTCCTCAGTGAGAATTTTTTTGACCGCCTCTTCCGAAAGAGGGTTTCCTTCAATGGCAGCGGTCCCAAAAATTGACCTTCGAATCAATTCTTCCTCGAGCTGAGATGCGAGATTGGGAAGAATCGGAATTTCTCGAACGGTGAAGAAAAGCACTTTAGCCCGAATGATACTATCGCTTAACTTAATATGATCATAGTTCAGGCTAAAAGTGAAAGGCCCCGATTTAAATGTATCAACTATTTTATCCATATTTATGTCACTAATCCTGTCATATCTAACTCATTTGTTACCAATGAGAAATATACTATATATTGTATTATATGTCAAGGATAATGTCACAAGTTAAAGGATCCTAGGGGGGGTCATTTGTCAGCTTAATATCACCTTGGCGGTAATTATATCAAATTTCGGGCTATTATTCGAGGGGTTTATACCAAAACGTCGCCTAGCCCATGTACCTGGTACCGGATTAACGGCAGGCGGTACCAGGTACATAGGCAGTTCTGTACTTTCGGAAGGGGTACATTTAGCTTTAAACCCCTAGGAAAAATCGGCCTGCCTGCCGGTAGGCAGGGACTCGACGTACCGATTTTTCCTCACATCCTTAAAAAATAGGCGGCTTGGTTTGTTTCGAGCGCGGCGTCTCGAAGCACCGAGCAGCACGGTCGGTCAAGCACAGGTGCTGAGAGCGAGCCAATTTTTCCTCGCTGGGGAAAAATTGGCGTCCGCGCGAGGAATAAACCAAGCTGCCTGCTTAGCGAGCGCCTCTGAGAAAAGTAAACCAAAGCGGCGAAGAGTGGGCTTTAGAAATATTGTTATCTCTTCCACGACGGGTTCTTTAAGTGACTTATGACCAACGGCGCAAGGCACATTACTATCACACCCGTAATCAGAAAGCCTTCATAAAAATATATATTGCCTGTTTTCAGCTGGGAAGGCGGGAAAAAACCTATAATGAACGTAAACATAGCGCCAAGAATCCCTATGCCCGCCACAACCCACATCCCGAAATTTCCTCCCATAATTTTATACGCGCGCGGAACGTCAGGTTTGGAATAGCGTAATTTTATCGCCGAGACGTAAAGAAGCAGATACATGATCAGATAAAGCACTACGCAGAGCGCCGAGAGTATCCAGTAAGAACTGCTCACGGTCGGCATAAACAGAAATATAAACGAAAGCACCGTAACAATGACCGCCTGCACCATAAGAATGTGCGTGGGGACACCGTTTTTGTTCACGTGCTGAAGAAGAGGAGGCAGGTTACCGTCCCTCGCTGTCGTAAGGAGACCTTTGCTTGGGCCTATTATCCACGAACACAACTCTCCCAAAGACCCAAGCGCTATAAAAACCGCCATTAAAGGGACCATCCATTTTAAGCCAAAGTGGTCCAGAAATAACACGAATGCCTCCATTATGCCCGCGACCAGGCTTATGTCCTTTTGCGGGACCACCACCGCGATCGCCAGGGAGCCCAGTATGAGAACCACTATGGCTATAATCGCGGAGAGGAAAATTGCTCTCGGATAATCACGCTTGGGATCCTTTACGTCCGCGGCATGGACCGCCGAAACTTCTATTCCCGAAAATATCAGCAGGGCGCCCGCCAGCAAAACCATTTTATCGACGTTCGTTATATCGGGAAATATTCCCCGCCACGAAAGAGTAATCTCCGAGGCCCTGCCCGTAATAAGCCAGATTGCCGCTAAAATTATAATAAGGGTCCCCGGAAGAAAAACACCGCAAAAAACGCCTACGGTACTTATGGCCCCCGATGTTTTTATTCCGCGGAAACTCGCGTATGTACCACCCCAATATGCCGCGAGGACCACACAAATCATATATATTTTATTGCCGGCAAGGGTTGGATCGAAGAGATAGGCGACTGTAGCGGCGAGAAAAGAAAGCACCGTGGGAAACCATATAACATTCTGGATCCACTGAAGCCATATTGCAAAAAACCCCAGCCTCTCTCCGAAGGCTTCTTTGACCCATATGTATACTCCCCCCGGACCATGGGGAGGCCAACCGGTGGCGAGTTCCGCCGTGATGAGTGATACGGGTATCAGGAAAACAATCGCGGCGGCCGCATAATAAAAAACGAGCGGGAGCCCTTCTTTCGCGAGCATAGGAAGCCCCCGCAGCGTGCAGATAACGGCGACATTCAACATCGCCAGGACAAAAACGCTCAGCACGCGGCGGTCCGGAACGGAATTATTTGCCATTTACGCTTTTATTTTTCTTAACAGTGTTTTATAAATTTACCGCGTGTTTTTACCGCCTTCGGCTTACGCGACGGCTGATCGGCAAAACGCTTGAGTATACGTCCTAAGTCTTCTATGAGAAGATCGGCCATGTCCCTGCTGAATCCTTCCTTGACCACGATCCGCAAGACCGCTATATCCTCATCGTTCGCGGGAAGGGTATATGCCGGCACCAGCCATCCCCTGTCGCGGACCATCTCGGAAATATCAAAGACGGAAAAATTACGCTTGCCCTTTATCTTAAAAGCAAATACCGGTATGTCACTGCCGTCAGTTAAGAGCTCAAAGGGCCCCATTTTGGCAATCTTACCCGAAAGATACAAGGCCGTGTCCTGGGACGACTGCATTATCCGCCTGTAGCCTTCTTTTCCCAAACGCAAAAAATTGTAATACTGCGCGACGATCTGGTTGCCGGGACGCGAAAAATTAAGCGCGAACGTCGGCATTTCGCCGCCGAGATAGTTGACCTTGAATATCAGGTCTTCCGGCAATTCCTCCCAGTCGCGCCAGATGACCCATCCGACGCCGGGGTAAACTAATCCGTATTTATGCCCGGACACATTGATGGATTTCACCCATTTTAAGCGAAAATCCCATTTAAGGCGCGGCTGTATAAAAGGGGCCACAAATCCTCCTGACGCGGCGTCAACGTGTATAGGCACGTCCCATCCTGTTTTTTTATTGAGCTTCTCAAGGGCGTCGTTAATCTCCTCGACCGGTTCATACTGGCCGGTAAAAGTGGTGCCCATTATCGCCACCACCCCTATCGTATTTTCATCGATAAGCTTAAGCGCTTCCTTCGCGTTTATCGTGTAGCGCTTGCTATCCATCGGCACAAGGCGCGGTTCTATTTCCCAGTACCGCGCGAATTTGTCCCAGCAGACCTGGACGTCAACGCCCATGACTATATTCGGCTTGACCGCCGGTTTTTTCTTTTTCTTCATGCGCTCGCGCCATTTCCATTTGAGCGCCATGCCGCCGAGCATGGCGGCCTCCGATGAGCCGATCGTGGAACAACCGCAGGCCTTTCCCGATTCCGGAGCGTGATAAAGGCGCGACAGCATGTTGATGCAACGCATCTCGAGCTCCGCTGTCTGCGGATATTCGTCTTTATCGATCATGTTCTTATCGAACGTCTCGGACATAAGCTGCCTCGCCTCGGGCTCCATCCATGTCGTGACAAACGTCGCGAGGTTCAGCCGGGAGTTGCCGTCCAGCATGAGCTCGTCATGGACAATGTTATAGGCGGTCTTAGGAAGCATTTCGCCTTCCGGCATCTCATATTTAGGCACGGCCTGGTTAAGTTCACGCGCGCCGTATGTAGGGGTAAGGACCTTCGCGTCCTCTTTTAGCTGGTTAAAGTTTACATTTTTATGCAACATGTTTACCTCCTGGATTTTTTAGAAACCCATTCCGGTTTCCTGAAAAGGCCGATTATCAATGGCGCCGACGCAAAAATTATTATCCCGATAATTATAAACGTAACATAAAAAGCGGGGCTTCCAACCGTAAGCTGCGAGGGAGGAAAAAACCCGACGATTATCGCGAAAATAGCGCCCAGTATGCCGATGCCTGAAACTATCCACATGCCGGCCTTTCCGCCTGGCACCTCGTACGCCCGGGGAACGTCGGGCTGCGAATAGCGTAATTTGATGGCCGCCGCGAAAAGCATGATGTACATAATAAGGTAAAGGATGGCCGTAAGTGCCGTCAGCAGGAAAAAGGCGCTGCTTACGTTCGGCATCAGGAGATAGACAAGCGCTACAACCGTCACGATAAGTCCCTGAACAAAAAGGATGTGCGTGGGAACGCCTTTATCGTTCGTGTGCGCTAAAAAAGGCGGCAGGTCTCCATCTTTCGCGGTAACAAGAAGACCTTTGCTTGGGCCTATTATCCAGGCGGTCACGGCGCCTATAGCGCCGAAGGCAACGAGAAATCCTATGGGCGGAAGCAGCCAATCCATACCGAAGAGCTGCAGGAGATCTTTAAAACCCTGCATGATACCTGCCGTAAGGCTTATTTGCCCCACCGGTATCACGGCCGCGATGGACAGCGAACTGAGGGTAAAAATGGTCACTATTATCGCTGCTGCCAGAAAAATAGATTTCGGATAATCGGTTTTCGGATTTTTCACGTCAAGGGCGTGGACGGCGGATACTTCCATGCCGGCAAAAAGAAGGATGACCCCCGCGAGGAACGAGATATTATCGAAGTTGCTGAAATCCGGAAAAATACTGTGCGAGGTCAGAGTAAATTGCAACGCGTTTCCCTTAAGCCACCATATTATCCCGAGAGCGATAATGAGTATGCCGGGAAAAATGGTGCCTCCGATAACACCCGCGCTGGTAAGCCATCCGGAGGTTTTCATACCTCGGAAGTTCATCAATGTCGCGCCCCAGTATACCGCGAGTATTACTATGAGATTGAATAATTTATTATTCGCGAGGGTTGGATTAAGGAAAAGGTATGATAACGCGCCCGCCGCGAAGGCAAGTATAGTAGGATACCAGATAACGTTCTGTATCCATTGAAGCCAGATAGCCACGAATCCCATGCGCCCGCCGAAGGCCTCTTTGACCCACCTGTATACGCCTCCGCCGACCGGCCAACCCGTCGCGAGCTCCGCCGAGACAAGCGATGTCGGAAGCAGGAATATAAGCGTCGTAAATAAAAGGAAGAAAATCATCGCCATGCCTTCCTTCGCCATCATGGGAAGGCCTCTCAGGTTCATGATAATGGCCACGTTCACCATGGCGAGCATGAAAACGCTCATTTTCTGGCTGCTTACGGCTTTTTGTGCCATTTTTCACCTCCGTGTTTTCTATTTTCGCGCTCTTTCAAGCGCCATCTTCAGAAAATTTACGATATACGGTGTCCCCTCGTTATACGGCGCTTTTATCTCCCCGTGAAATTGCTCGCCGTATATCATCCGTGAGGTATTTTTGATGGCCTGCGCGTACGAAGATTCCGCGATTAGCTCAAAACCTTCGGGCACAACCGCTACCGCCCATCCGTGAATCTCTACCGCGGTAAACGGATCTTTCATGCCTTCAAAAATCGGGTCGTCTTTCAGTTTCTTT
>JAQTRP010000079.1 GCA_028711765.1 Candidatus Omnitrophota bacterium
CGATACGGGATAGAAAATCATTGGAAGAAGTGAACGGCATCGCGTTTTTGCGTAACGGGAAATTCGTGCGCACGCCGCCGAGGGAACTCATAAAAAACCTCGATGATATTCCTTTCCCGGCTCGCGATGCCGTTCCTCTCGATGTTTATTTTCCTCCTCCGACGAAGCGGGTGAGCTCAAAGAATGCCACCTCGATGATCGCCTCGCGGGGGTGCCCCTTTAAGTGCACCTACTGCATCGCGGTAAAGATGTGGGAGCACAAGTGCCGTTTCCGCAGCCCGAAAAATGTGGTCGACGAGATGGAACTCTGCGTTACTAAATATAATTTGGGTGAATTTAATTTTCATGACGAGCTTTTTACGATGAGCAAAAATCATGTCCTGGGTATCTGTGATGAGATAAAGAGACGCAGGCTCGATGTCGCCTGGGTTTGTATGGCGCGCGCCGACTATGTGACGGAAGAGATTCTGAAGGCCATGAGAGAGGCGGGCTGCAAGAAAATTATGTACGGATTTGAATCGGGTTCCCAGGAGATACTTGACAACATAAAGAAGGAGACGACGGTTGATGAGGCGCGCCGTGCGGTGGAACTGACAAAGAGATCCGGTATACGCGTCGCGGGTAATTTCATGATAGGCAATATCGGAGAGACGAAGGAAACCATCCGAAAAAGTATCGATCTTGCCAAGGAGCTCGATCCTGACACAGTCGCCTTTTTTGTGGCGATACCGTATCCGGGAACCGAGTTTTACGACCAGGCAAGGCAAAACGGTTACCTCCGCAAAGATTTTGAATGGAAAGACTTTACCCTTGTTTCGAACAATAAGCCCCCGCTCAACCTGCCCGGTGTTTCAGCCGACGAAATTGAGCAGTGGAAGAAACGAGCGTACAGAGAATTTTATATGCGCCCCAGTTACGTCTGGAAGAAGCTTTCAGAAATACAGTCGCCGAGAGACCTGAAAAATATTTATGAGGGGGCCAAGCTTCTTTTGAGGATAAGCTGACCATGATTGATACAAAAAGTTTATTTGGTGCGGCTAAGGCGATTGTGAAATGTTATCTCGGCCGCAGGACACCTATTAAGGTTACTCAATATATTACGCTCCGGTGCAACCTGGATTGTGAGTACTGCGGAAGAAAGAATATTTCCGTCGAAGAACTGAGCACCGATGAGGTTAAATTTTATATTCGAGAGTTTAGAAAACTCGGTACCTTGTTCTGGAGCTTTAATGGCGGGGAATGCCTCTTAAGAGAAGATATCGGGGAACTCATTAATTATGCCAAAGAACAGTGTTTAAAATGCAATATAGTAACTAACGGGGTATTGGTGCCAAGAAAAATAGAATCCTTAAAAAAACTCGATTTGGTGGTGACAAGTATCGATGGTCCGGAAGACGTGCAGGATAAAATAAGAGGTAAGGGTATATTCAAGAAGAATATAGAGGCATTGGATGTTTTAGCGCGCAATAAAATAAAAACCGTTATAGTAACGACGATTTCAAATGAAAATATAGATAAACTTGACGAAGTTTTGAAATTGGCGCAGCTTTATGGGCATTCTTGGGATGTCCAGCCGGTTGTTATTCACCGGGGCGACAAAGAACAAAAGGCAAAGGAGTATCAATTTGATGTGGAGAAGTTTAAGGAGGCGATAGATTGGATAATTCATAAAAAAAAGGAGGGAGCCCCGATTTTCAGTGCGTTTAGCTATTTGGAAGATATGAGGAAATTTCCAAATTGTGAGGCGAACGACAAGTGCTGGGCTTCGCGTTTGTTTTGCGTCATCGGTCCCGACGGCTCATTCTACCCGTGCGCGGAATTTGTCGGAACGGAATTGTACAAAAAAACACTAACTGATCACGATATAAAGCAGACCTTTTTGTCGCTTCCCGATATGTGGAGATGTCGTAATTGCTATTTTAGTTGCTACTCTGAATACAATCTGTTGCTTAATCACAAAGTTAGATCTGGTTTTAAGGTCTTAAAGAATTTATTAAATAGAAGATGGTTTTGGAGTTAATAAAGGTGGAATGGTAAAAGGTATGAGGAAAAAAGCATTGTTAGTATATCCTCCAACTGGGCGTTATTTAAGGGAGGACCGTTGTCAAACGCCCCTCAAGGGGCACAGCACGTCGAGCCTGAGGATGCCGCTTGATCTGGCGTATATCGCCGGCGCCCTAGAGGAGACAGGTGTTGTATGTGTCATAAAGGATTATCCGAATTTGGGACAGGGCTGGGAGCAATTTGTAAACGATCTTAAGCAAGAGCGGCCCGATATGCTTGTCATCAGCGTTACTACGCTTACGCTCGAGAAAGACATGAAGGCTGCAGAGCTCGCCAAAGAGACCCTGCCTTCGATGCTTACGGTTGCCAAGGGAGCGCATTTCTTTGTGGCAGATCGTGACGTCCTTGAGCGGCATCCATACCTCGATGTTGTTATACGCGGGGAGGCCGAATTTACAGTTCAGGAACTTGCGGCAAAAGATTCGTTGAGGGACATCGCCGGCATTGCCTACCGTGACGGAAAGGGAGCCGTAGTCCGCAACCAGAATCGTCCCTTTATCGAGGATATTGACCGTATTCCTTTTCCGGCGCGGCATCTTCTCGATAACAACCTTTATGTCAGGCCAGATACGGAGGAGCCGCAGACCGACATCAAGACAAGCCGCGGCTGCCCTTATTCCTGTATTTTTTGTCTCGCGGGCCTTGTGTCGGGCAAAAAGCTCAGGATGCGCTCTCCCGAGAATGTGCTTACCGAGATACGGGAATGCTGCGAGCACTACGGCATAAGAAACTTTCATTTCCGCTCCGACCTTTTTACGCTCGATAAAGAATGGGTAATAGGGCTTTGCAAGATGATCGTCGAAAGCGGCCTTAATATCAGCTGGGTTTCGAACAGCCGTGTGGACACTATCGACGAGGAACGCCTGGCATGGATGAAGCGGGCGGGATGCTGGCTTATGAGCCTCGGCATAGAGAGCGGGAACAGCCAGATGCTTGGGCATATCAAAAAGAAGATAACCCTGGATGACGCGAGGCGCGCCGTCAGACTCTGCCGTCAAGCCGGAATAAAGACATATCTTTACTACATCATAGGCTTCCCGTGGGAGACTAAGGAGACGGCGCTTGACACTATACGCTTCTCGCGTGAGCTTGACGGCGATTTCATCGAGGTCTACGCGCCGTATCCATTTCCCGGCACGGAGCTTTCGGAAATCGTTCGGAAAATGAATCTTTGCGTTCCTGCCCGCTCGGACGGAGAGTCTTACAAAACCAATGTCTTCCGTAGTACCGGGCTTGGCGTGGCTGATCTGGCCAAGCTCAGGAAAAAGGCCTTACGGTCTTTCTATTTGAGGCCTTCTTATATTATAAGAACGATATCCGCTGTAAAGTCCCCGAAGGTGATGTGGAATTATATGCGGAAAGGTTTGGAGTTTATCCTAAATCGCTGAAAGAGACATCATGTATACCGGTAGAGAAACGAAAACGCGCAAGGCTGAAATAAAGAGCGATGTTTCGGATGTTCACTATGTCGTGAAACTCTTTGCCTTCTGGCTTGATGTCCCCGTGGGCGAGGTCGAGCCGCTGGTGAACCAGAAGGACATCGAGAAGCTAGGTTCACTCTTAGTCAAAAAGCAGCTTCCATTCTTCGATCGGTACGCCCGCATGTTCGGACAGCCGATCCTGGGGTTTTTACCCGAGCGCCTGCGTTATCGCATTACCGATGTGGCAAAGGCAATCCGCAACGTGAAGTATTATCACGCTATTAAAAGGGTCGAGCGGTGTGCCTTTGTTAAGATCTATCTCGAACTCAAACGGAAGCTGAACGTTCCCGGTCTCAGGTGGAACGGCAAAAATGCGGCGGTGGTCCTTACCCACGATATAGATTCGTCGAAATGTTACCGCTATCTGCCGAGACTCCTCGAGCTTGAGCGAAAGTTCGGCCTGCGAAGCTCGGTCAATTTTCTGACCCACTGGGGCTATACTGTTGATGCGGCGCTCGTCCGTTCGCTCAGCAAAGACGGATTCGAGATCGGCCTCCACGGATATACCCACGATGCCGACCTGGGCAATAAACCGAAACGCTTTATCGAAAAACATATCTCGCGGGCGCTTAAAGATCTTAATTTTCCGGTAGTCGGATACCGCGCCCCCGCCTTCGGCGTAAGCACCGAGCTTCTGGAGGTGCTTGATAAGAAGGGTTTTAAATACGATAGCTCTATGAAGCTTATCGATCACATCGGTACTTCGGCCGAACTTTGCTTTCCCTACAAGTACCCCGGTCTCAACATTTGGGAGATACCGCTCACGGTACAGGATGACAGGGTTTTTAGGGATAAGCGGCTTAACGATGAAGAAGGAGTGGGTATTGTCAAAGAGCTCGTTGAGAGGGTCATAAAATCAAACGGTGTCGCGGTCATAAACACTCATCCGCGGCTCATTCAGAAGCACGTCTTTTTCTATAACGACCTCCTTGAATGGCTCGCGCACCGCTCCGACATATGGGTGGCGACGCCTGCGCATCTGATTGCGTATGTCGAGGATTTGTGGGTTAAACGATGGGGGAGCGCCGCGAATGATTGAATGCTTTGAAGGAAAGACGTGCCTTGTTACCGGCGGGGCCGGTTTTATCGGGAGTCATCTTGCCGACCGGTTAGTTAGTCTCGGCGCGAAAAAGGTTATCGCGATGGACAATCTCGCCGCGGGTTCGCTCGACAACCTTGGCGAACTTAAAGCCAAGAAGAACTTTGAACTCGAGGTAAAGGACGTGCGTGATTTTGAGGCAGTCAGGAAATTGGTAAAGATAAGCGATTTTGTATTTCACCTCGCGGCCTCAAAGCTCGTTGTCTCACTCAAAGATCCGCGGATAGACCTCGAGACCAACATCTTCGGCATGTTCAATATTCTTGAGGCCGCGAAAGAAAAGAAGCCGCGGATTGTTTATGCCTCGACCGGTTCGGTGCTCGGGTCTTCCGATAAGCCGATGAAGGAGGATTATCCCGGAAAGCCGTCGACGGTTTACGGTATCTCAAAGCGGGCGGCGGAGGATTACTGCAGGTTTTACACACAGGAGTTCGGCCTTAAGATATCCACGATACGCTATTTTCATGTGTTCGGGCCGCGCCAGGATTATGACAGTGAGGCCGGAGTGGTCAGCATATTTTTAGGGCGCGTCCTCGAAGGCCGGCCACCCGTTATTTTCGGCACCGGCGAGCAGGTGAGATGTTTTACGTATGTCGGAGACGAGATAGACGCGACGCTCCTTATGGCCTCATCTCCTCAAGCGATAGGCGGAGTTTATAATGTTGCCAGCCGCAGCAGGGTAACTGTTAAGGAGCTGGCCGAACTTATTATAAGAAAATACGCGAAGGTTCCGATGAAACCGGTTTTTGCCGAGCCGCGCCGGGGAGAAAATATGAGACCCATTCCTGATACAAAAAAGATAGAAGCGCTCGGTTTCCGTGAAAAGGTTTCTTTCTCAGAAGGGCTTGAGTCGACGAAGCGCTGGGTTGAGGAGACGCAGAAAAAGCGGCGGGAGGGTTCTTGTGTCGAACGGTAAATCTCCGAGGATCATCGCGGTAATTCCCGCCTTTAACGAATCGGGGAAGACGGCGGCTGTGGTAAGACAGATGCCGAAAGATATCGTTCAAGAAACCCTCGTTGTCGACGATGGTTCGACGGATGAGACGCCGCGCGAGGTTAAAGCGGCTGGCGCCACTGTTTTTTCGCATGAAAGCCGTAAGGGGATCGGCATTGCCATACGTACCGGTCTCGAGTATGCCCTGAAGAATAATTATGACATCGCGGTGGTTATGGCGGGGAACGGAAAAGACAAACCCGCTGAGATCGGGAAACTCGTTAAGCCGATTATCGGTAACGAATGTGATTTTGTCCAGGGCTCGCGCTATATCACCGGGGGCGAGAAGGGGAAGATGCCGCTTCATCGTCTCTTGTTTACACAGTGGTATTCATGTGCGGTAAGACTTGCTACCGGACGGCGTGTAACGGATGCGACAAACGGTTTCAGGGCTTATAAAACTCAGGTTGTGTCGGATCCGCGGATAAACCTCTATCAAGATTGGCTTACCGAGCCGCTCGAATATTATCTGCTCTTAAAGGTGCTTAAGCTGGGGTACCGGGTAAAAGAGGTGCCGGTAAGCAAGATTTATCCGCAAAATACTTCGTACCGTCAGTACACCAAAGTGCGGCCGTTCGTGGGGTGGTGGCTGAGATTGAAGCCGTTGTTTTACTTAACGTTTGGAATAAAAAAATAGGGAGATAATGATGATAAAAATAGGAGTGGTTGGATGCGGTTATTGGGGGCCTAACCTTATACGCGTGCTTGCCGAGTTGCGCGATGCCCAGCTCAGCGCTATCTGCGATCTTTCTGAGGACAGATTGAATTACGCAAAGCGTATGTATCCGCTGGTCCGTCTCACATCAAATTATAAAGAGCTTCTTTCATCGAAAGAAATTGATGCTGTGGTGCTCGCCACGCCGCCCGAGACGCATTTTCCACTGGCCGAAGAGTTCTTAAAGGCAAGGAAACACCTGCTCGTCGAGAAACCGCTCGCGCTTAAATCGGTCGAATGCGAATCCCTCATAGAAACCGCCAAAAAAAGCGGGGTCGTCCTCATGAGCGGACACACGTTTGTCTACAACGCGGCGGTGAGCAAGATGAAGGACTATATCGACAAGGGAGAGCTGGGGGATGTCTATTATATCTACTCAAGCCGGCTCAATCTCGGTAAGGTGAGGACAACTATCAACGCGTTGTGGAACTTCGCGCCGCACGATATTTCAATTATCCTTTATCTCTTGGGCGAAGACCCGGTTTCAGTAAGTGCCGTTGGTCATTCCTACCTTCAGCCCGACCTTGAAGATGTGGTTTTTATGAACCTGCATTTTAAAACCGGCGTGAGTGCGAACATACATGTAAGCTGGCTCGATCCCCACAAGGTGAGGCGCATGACGGTAGTGGGTAGCAAGAAGATGGTTGTGTATGATGATGTAAGCCCCGAGGCAAAAATTACCGTTTATGATAAGGGAATCGATAAAATAACGGATAAAGAGCGCCTTAAGGAAGTGGGAACGTTCGGCGATTTCCAGCTTCTGCTGAGGACAGGCGATATACACATACCAAAGATTAATTTCGTCGAACCTTTAAAAACGGAATGCGCGCATTTTGTCGACTGTATTAAGAACGGCAAAAAGCCCATTACCGACGGTTATGCGGGGCTTCAGGTGGTAAGGATTCTCGAGAACGCCCAGGAATCCATGAGAAAAGGCGGGGTGCCCGTGAGCATCGAGCGAGGCCAGTTATCCCAACGTTAAAGTTCATCAAATTACACAAGGCAAGGTGAATATGAAAAGCTCAAACGCTAAACTATACGAAGGTGTCAGCTTTGGAAAGAATTGCGCATTCGGCGAGTATACCGTTATCGGTGTTCCCCCCGCGGCTATTAAAAAGGGAGAAAAATGTCTGACGAAGATTGGTGATGACGCGAAAATAAGGTCGCACACAGTCGTTTATGCCGGCAACACCATAGGCAATAATTTTCAGACGGGGCATCAGGCTAGTATTAGAGAGCACAACACAATAGGGCATAACGTAAGCATAGGTACGGGTAGTGTTGTGGAGCACCACATTACCATCGAGGATAATGTGCGGATCCATTCCAACGCCTTTATCTGCGAGTACTCAAGGCTCGAGAAAGGCTCATGGGTGGGGCCGTGCGTTGTCTTCACCAACGCGCTTCATCCCCTTTGCCCGAAAGGGAAGGACTGCCTGCGGGGGCCGACCTTGAAACGGGGTGCTAAAATCGGTGCCAATACTACTCTGCTCCCCGGGGTGGTTATCGGCGAGAACGCGCTCATCGGCGCCGGTTCGGTGGTCGTTAAAGACGTGCCCGCTAACAAGGTCGTGACTGGCAACCCCGCGCGGGTGATAAAAGATATTTCCGAGCTTAAATGTCCTTACGATTTGGTCTTAAAACCTTATTAAAGCGAAGGGGCAGAACATGCAGATTCCGTTTCTTGATTTGAAGAAACAGTACAAAGACCTCCAGAACGAAATTGATACAAGTATACGCGGTGTCATAGAGCGCGCCGATTTCATAATGGGCGAAGACGTGAAGCGTTTCGAGGAGGAGTTCGCCCGCTTTTGCGAGGCGCGCTACGCGGTCGGCACGAGTTCTGGTACGACAGCTCTGCATGTCGCCATGGCGGCATGTGGGATTAAGTCGGGAGATGAAGTTATCACGGTGCCCAACACTTTCATTGCCACTTCCGAAGCGATAACGCAGACGGGGGCAAGAGTTGTATTCTGCGATATCGAGGAAGACACCTTCAATATCGATCCGAAGAAGATGGAAAAGGCCATTACCAAAAAGACAAAGGCCGTGATCGCTGTGCACCTATACGGCCAGCCTGCCGATATGGATCCTATAAACGCGGTAGCCAAGAAGCACGGTCTTATAGTGATTGAAGATGCTGCCCAGGCGCACGGCGCCGAATATAAAGCTCTCCGGACAGGCAATCTCGGCCATGTCGCTGCCTTCAGTTGCTTTCCGGGTAAGAACCTAGGGGCGTACGGCGATGCCGGCCTTGTGGTTACCAATGACGCGGAGCTTGCGGAAAGAATCCGTATGTTAGTAAACCACGGCAGGAAGGATAAATATCTTCATCGTATGGAGGGCTATAATTATCGCCTCGATACTATTCAGGCCGCTATCCTCAGGGTGAAACTCATATACCTTGACGGGTGGAACAAGGCCCGGCATGAGAAAGCCGAGCTTTACGACAGTCTATTTAAAGGTTCTGGTGTGATAACTCCGATTGAGAAACCGTATGCGCGGCATGTTTATCACCTCTATGTAATTAGAGTGAAGGACCGTGAAAAGCTCCAGAAGCGCCTTAAAGATAAAGGCGTGGCGACGGGTGTCCATTACCCTGTCCCGCTTCACCTTCAGCCCGCTTATAGTTACCTCGGTTATAAGGAAGGGGATTTCCCTGTT
>JAQTRP010000080.1 GCA_028711765.1 Candidatus Omnitrophota bacterium
AGCTCAGAACGCATAAAGCAAGTATAGGCCTCTTCCGGTGTATGCACAATAGGCTCGCCACGGAGATTGAACGAGGTGTTCAAAATCACGGGACAGCCTGTGAGTTTATAAAAGGCGTTTATCGTGTCGTAATAAGATGGATTATCCTCCCGCCTCACGGTCTGGAGCCGCGCCGTGCCGTCAACGTGAGTGACGGCGGGAATAACGCGCTTTTTCACGGGCGCGGTAAACAACATATAAGGGCTCGGTATGCGCTGCTCAAAATACTCTTCGCAATTCTCGGCAAGAACAGACGGCGCGAAGGGCCTGAAGCTCTCACGGAATTTGATCTTGGCGTTGACAATGTCCTTCGCCTTCGGGTCGCGCGCGTCCGCGAGAATACTGCGGCTCCCAAGGGCGCGGGGGCCGAACTCCATGCGGCCCTCGAACCAACCGATGACTTTTCCGCGGGCCAGAATCTCGGCAACGCGCTTCGCCAGGGCCGGGCGGTCAAAACGCATATAGCGGATATCTCTCGATTTAAGAAAAACCTCGACGTCCTCATCGGAAAAAGCGGGGCCGAGATATGCGTGTTCAAACGGGTGTGCCCTCTCTTTTCCGAGGATAGAGTGATACGCAAAGGCGCATGCGCCGACGGCGCCGCCCGCGTCTCCGGCGGCAGGCTGAATCCAGATATCTTTAAAAGGCGTCTCGCGTAAAATCCGTCCGTTGGCGGTGCAGTTCAAGGCCACCCCGCCGGCCATACACAGGTTTTCGCATTTTGTCTCCTCATAAAGTGAGCGCGCCATGCGGAGCATAATCTCTTCCGTCACTTTTTGAATACTCGCCGCGATATTCTCGTGTCTTTCTTCGACAGGTCCTTCGGCCTTGCGCGGGGGCGAACCAAAGAGGCGGTCGAACCTCCAATTTGTCATCGTGAGGCCGTAATCGTAGGCGAAATATTTCATATTCAATTTGAAACTGCCGTCATCCTTAAGCTCAACCAGCTCTTGCAGGATCAGGTCGTAATATTCGGGCTTGCCGTAAGGAGCGAGCCCCATGACTTTGTATTCAGCGCTGTTGACACGGAAACCCAAATAATAGGTAAAAGCGCTGTAAAGAAGACCCAACGAATGAGGAAAGCGGATTTCCTTAAGTATTTTAACATGCTTTCCCTCGCCTATTCCGCAGGATGTAGTTGCCCACTCGCCTACTCCGTCGGCCGTAATAATGGCTGCGCGCTCGAAAGGCGAAACAAGAAAGCAACTTGCCGCGTGGGACTCGTGATGCTCCGTGAAATAAAGCGGGCCTTTGAACTTGAGTTTTTCGCGGATTTCGTGCGTAATCCAAAGTTTCTGATGCAGCCAGAGAGGCATTGATTTTAAGAAAGACCGGAATGATTTCGGGAAGGTGGCAAAATAGGTATAAAGGATCCGCTCAAATTTAATGAGGGGCTTGTCATAAAAGGCGACGCAATCCAAATCGCCGACGGAAATACCGGCCTCTTTGAGGCAGTAGTTGATCGCGTTCTCGGGAAAATCGGAATCGTGCTTCTTACGCGTAAAACGCTCTTCCTGAGCGGCGGCGATAATCTTTCCGCCCTGAAGTATGGCCGCGGCGGCGTCATGATAAAAGCAGGATATTCCAAGTATATTCATACGATCACGTCTTTGTAATCTCAAATCCAAATGTCAAATTCCAAGATCCAAATGAATCCCAAATAACAGAATCGCAAAATAAATCCAAAGCACAAAGAGACGCGCTATTGCATTATTTGGATTTGAATCTGGATTCATTTGACATTTGCCTGCCTGCCGGTAGGCAGGGATTTTGTCATTTGTCATTTATTTAGAATTCATGTTTATAGTGCTCTTCGGAAAATTCCCTTGCGGGATAAGGCTTCCACAGGCTCTTGGCGTTTTTGTCGATGCGCTTGTCCAAAAGGTCTTTCCCACATAGGCGGATTACAATTGATATAGGGCCGAGCACAAGGAAATATAGAAGGAAAAGCAGGATGCAGGTCTGGACCTTTCCTATGACCTTAGCGACACGCTTCCACCCTTCCCAGATAGACTTCAGGGTATGTAGTATTTTTTCTTTCTCTTCCATCTCAGTAGTCACTCAAAGTGCGTTTAGGCAGGATGCCCTAAAAGAGGGTGTAAATGAAAGGCGCGAGAGCGCTGCTCTCGGTAAAAATTATAAGAAGACCCAAAAGCAACAGCAGTATGATTATGGGCGCGAGCCACCACTTCTTTCTCACCTTCATGAAAGCCCAAAGTTCCTTAACAATCGAAAACTTGCTGGCAAAATTTCTAAAAAAACCCATTGTTGCCTCCTCGTTCAAAACACCAACTCGTCCAAATTAAACACCGGCCCGTCCTTGCAGACCATCTTCGTGCCGTCAATAGTTTCAACGGCACAGCCAAGACACGCCCCCAGGCCGCAGGCCATCCGCTCATCAAGCGAGGCCTCACCGTTTACGCCGAACTCGCCCGCCAACTCTTTCACGCGGCGGACTAAACCTTTCGGCCCGCAGGCATAGATGAAACAGTCAGAGGTCTTGCGCTCTGTCTTAAGAAACGACTCTAAGCGCTCCGAAATCAAACCGCGATATCCCAAAGAGCCATCTTCGGTTGCGTAATCCCGATTGCGGGCTATTCTACCCATTTCGCTTTCCGAAATCAAATGTTCTTTCGCCTTCGCGCCGAAGAATAAGCGTTCGGCAGGATGTCTCTCGCCGAGAAAAACAAGAGGAACGATTCCGATGCCTCCGGCGACAAAAATCGTCCGCTTGCCCACGCCTTCAGTCCTAAACCCGTGGCCGAGAGGACCCATTACAGAAACCTTCCCTCCGTGCTGCTTTTCCCGAAGCAGCTCTGTCCCCTTGCCCACAACCTGAATAAGGAAATGAACTTCGTCTCCCTTTATACGGTAAACGCCGAGCGGCCTGCGAAGCAACGGATCGGTATCGTCGTCAACGCGCAGCAAAACAAACTGACCCGGCAGGGCCGCGCGCGCGATATGCGGCGAGCGGACAATAAGTTTGAAATAATCCGCACTCAAGCGCTCGTTCTTTAAAATTTCCGCCCTCTCATCCTGAGCTAGCAGCTTTTTGTCCGCTTTATCTGTGACCATCTGTGTTTTTTGGGTATAGAGATTGCTTCGGCGTCGTTCTTAACGCTGCCTCGCAATGACCGCTACGCGGTCATCTGTGATCATCTGTGTGATCCATATCTGCGATCATCTTCGCATCAAACGAATTTCCATACCTTTCCCTTCGAAATCGTAAGCACAACCTGCCCCTTCAGATTTTGCCCGATAAAACATGAATTCTTAGAGCGCGATTGAAAATAATCTTTCTTAACCGTCCACTCCTTAGCCAGATCAACGAGGGCGACATTCGCCTCAATGCCTTTCTTGATTAATCCGAACTCAGCGGCACCAAGTAATTCCGCAGGGCGGCGCGACATAAGCCTTACAATGTCCGCGAGAGAAAGCGCCTTCCTTTTATGATAAAGCTCCGTAAGGACCGCGCTAAAAGCGGTCTCGAGGCCCGTCGTCCCGAAAGGAGCCTCTTCGAAATCAAGATCCTTCTCCTCTTCCCTGTGAGGGGCGTGATCCGTTGCGATGCAGTCGATTGTGCCGTCAAGGAGGCCTTCGCGGAGTGACTTAATATCTTCTTCCTGCCTGAGCGGAGGATTGACTTTAAAGTTGGTATCGTAAGCCGTGAGCGCCTCATCCGTAAAAATTAGGTGATGAGGAGTCACCTCCGCCGTTACCTTAACACCTTTACGCTTTGCCGCGCGGATCAGGCTAACCGCCTCGCGCGTCGAGACGTGCGCGATATGGAGCCGCGCGCCTGTAAACTCGGCCAGCGTGAGATCGCGCGCGACGGCCACGGCCTCCGCCATATTGGGAATACCCCTAAGCCCGAGACGCGTCGATACCTTGCCTTCATTCATAACGCCGTTCCGGCTAAGAGCCCTGTCCTCGGCGTGCGAAATATAAAGGAGATCGAGCATCGACACATACTCCATCGCATGACGGGTAAGAAGCGCGTCCTCCACGTAATCACCGTCATCGCTCACCGCGCGGCAGCCCGCCCGCTTAAGCTCCGCCATCTCGGCAAGCTCTTTGCCCTCTCTCTGTTTGCTGATCGTGCCGCAAGGAAAAAGATAAAACGGAATCTTGCTCGCTTTTTCCAAGATATTCTGCACGACGCTCGCGTTATCGCACGGCGGATTGGTGTTTGGCATGGTCATACAAGCCACGTAGCCGCCGTGTAAGGCGGCGTGCGCGCCCGTTTCAACCGTTTCTTTATTTTCAAAACCGGGTTCCCTGAAGTGCGCGTGCAAATCCACGAGACCCGGAATAAGAAAAAGTCCTTCGCCGTCTATCGACTCCTTAGCCTTGGCGGAGACGCTTTTTGCGATCTCCGCGATAATGCCATTTTCGATTAAGACGCTGAGTTTGTCTTTTTCGGAGATACCCGGTGAGCCCACCACTTTTACATTTTTAATCAGGATACTCACGATCTCGCTCCGCTCAATAGATACAGGACCGCCATCCTCACGGCTACGCCATTCGTCACCTGATCCAGGATCACCGAATACTCGCCGTCCGCGACATCATCCGCAAGCTCAACGCCGCGGTTAATCGGCCCGGGGTGCATGATAATGACATCGCGCTTCGCGCGCTCGAGCCTCTCGCGCGTGATTCCGAAGGTCTGCATATATTCCCTGAGGCTCGGGAAAAACGATTCCTTCTGGCGCTCAAGCTGTATTCTCAGCAACGTTATCGCGTCCGCCCCCTCAATCGCGCGATCGACATCGTAAGTCACGCGGACCCCCAAAGATTCAATATCGACCGGCAAGAGCGTCTTGGGCCCGCAAACCGTCACCTCGGCCCCCAGCTTCGTCAAGCCCCAGATATTGGAGCGCGCGACGCGGCTGTGGAGAATATCGCCTATAAAAGAAACCTTAAGCCCCTCGATTTTCTTTTTCTTCTCTCTTATCGTAAACATATCGAGTAACGCCTGGGTCGGATGCTCGTTGATGCCGTCGCCCGCGTTGACTATTCCGGGCCTCAAGTACCGGGCAAGGCGGTGCGGCGCGCCGGAAGATGTATGGCGCATAACTATGAGATCCACATTCATCGCCTCTATATTCCTTGCCATATCCTTTAAGGTCTCGCCCTTCGCGAGGCTCGATGAAGATGTGCCCGAAAACGTGAGGTTGTCGGCGCTCAACCGTTTCTCGGCAAGTTCAAAAGAGACCCTCGTGCGGGTGCTCGGCTCAAGAAAGAGGTTAACGACAGTTCTCCCGCGCAAGGCGGGCACCTTTTTAATCGGCCGCTTAGAAATCTCGCAAAACCCCTTCGCCGTATCGAGGATGAGCAGAATTTCTTCGCGGCTTAAATCCTTAAGGCCTAAAAGGTCTTTTTTCGTCCACTTTGTTTTAGTAGTAGTCATCGTTTCCCTCCACACACTCCCGTGTGCGGTATCCATATCCTACTTGTTTCCTTTTGCAACCAGGCAAACCTCGTCCTTCCCTGCCTCCTCCATAAGATACACCTTAACCTCCTCATCAAGCGAGGTAGGGATGTTTTTCCCGACATAATCCGCCTTAATCGGAAGCTCGCGATGACCCCTGTCAACAAACGCGGCGAGCTGGATCGCGCGCGGACGACCGAAATCTATCAATTGATCAATGGCGCAGCGAACGGTGCGGCCAGTAAAAAGAACGTCGTCCACGAGGATGACGATTTTCCCGTTCATGTCGAACGGTATCTCCGTCCCCTTAATTTCAGGTTGGGCGCCGATTTCAGTAAGGTCATCGCGGTATAGCGTTATGTCGAGGAGGCCGAGCGGAACGGATTTTTTCTCAATCGATTCAATCTTCTTGCGAATCCTCTCGGCGATATGCGCCCCGCCGGTGCGGATGCCGATGAGAACCACATCGCCCGAGCCGTGATTGCGCTCGAGGATTTCGTGCGCGATGCGTGTGATTACCCGCTCCATCTCGTCGCTGTCTAAGACCTTCCTAATATTTTCCATATTCCATCCCCGCCTGACATTATTTAGAGAGTGGATGAACCTCTCCGCCATAAATAGCGGAGTATCTTTAATGTTTTTCCGGAGAGGTTCATTGCTCCGAATCCGCACTCTGCTTCGCTCAAAAACTTTCGTTTTGAGCTTCGCAGCAGTTCTCCTTCGCCTTCATCCCAGCCATAATTCTTTGGCGGGGCTTTCGGCGAAGGAGAACAAAAAAAGCCCACCATTTTTATGGTGGGCTTGGATTGTCGTAAATACACCTTCATTTTATTCCCTTTCTAGCCTCGCCGGACTAGATTAAAGGTTAAACCGCTAAACTTCGAAGCAAATGATAAACTACAAAACCCGTATTGTCAAGGGTGTTGGCTAAATGAAAAATACAGTTTTTCATTACCTGCTGGCGGATAAGGACTTACGGCTAAGCTGCGGAAGACATTCGAGCGCGAACGACGCCGCCCCAAGCGCGCCTACCAATTGCGGTTCGCGTGGGCGATTAAAAACGCATGAAAGCTTCTTCTCGAGAAAAGTGGCGACGGCCTCATTCTCAAAAACACCGCCGCTAACGGTTACGGGCGAGCGGAAACGCACCCGGTACGCGAGATTCGCGAGACGACCGCTCGCAGAACGACAAACCGCCCCCGCCACTTCCTCAACGGAAACATTATCGGAAAGAAGTGACACAATCTCCGACTCGGCAAAAACGGTGCAGGTATTACTGATGGAACGCTCCGTGCGGGACAATAAAGCGAGCTCGCCGAGGCGGACCGTATTTACGCCGAGCCGCGAAGACATCGACTCAAGAAACCGCCCCGTGCCGGCGGCGCAACGATCGTTTATCACAAATTCATCGACGAGCCCGGCGGGATCAAGCCGTATCGCCTTACAATCCTGCCCGCCCGCGTCGATAACTGTACAGGTATCAGGAAAAAGAAACCGCGCGCCCCTGGCGTGGGCGCTGATTTCCGTGATTTCGTAATCGCGGAAAGGAACGTTTCTCCTCCCGTAACCGGTCGAGACCACAAGGCCGATTTCATCCTTCGCAACACCGGCCTTAGAAGAAGCGGCGTCGACCGCCGTTTCTACCGTGCGGCCCTGAGGGACACCTGTGCGCTCAATGGCCGTACCGCGCACTACACCGTCGCCGTCAAGAACCACGCACTTCGTTGCCGCCGAGCCAACGTCAATTCCGCAAACAAATAAATCCGTGTCTCGTGTCTCGTGTCTCGTGTCTCGTTTAAACATATTAAAAGTAGTCTCCGAAACAAACCTCATTTGAAAACACTAAATAATATTTCATCTAATTAGCAAATTTTCTATTATTTTTTTCCGCGAGTCTTGGACAACAGATAACCAGTTGGGGATTTAAATTTTGCAGTTTCTTTTACGAGACACGAGTCACGATTCACGGATTTTAAGGCCCCCCGGCATAAGCCGGATTCTGTTTTATGCGATCATCCATCTGGGATTTGTGTTGCCACAAACCTCTCACGACCGTACCCGAAGCTTTGGAGCGGGACACTCCCCTTCCGCCGTTTGCACGGTGAGAAAACGCTTCCTATTTGGTCTTTCTCCAGGTGGGGTTTACCGATCAGATTCCATCGCTGGAATCTCTGGTGGTCTCTTACACCGCCGTTTCACCCTTACCTCGCCAATGTTTATTGGCGGGCGGTTTATTTTCTGTGGCACTTTCCGTTAGTATCCGCCACAAACATTGGCGGACACTACCTGGACGTTATCCAGCACCATTCCCTGCGGAGCCCGGACTTTCCTCCCATCCCGCCTCGCGGCGGAATGAGCGATCGCATGCCGGAGGGTCAAAGAACAAAAATACAAGTTCTAAACGTATACAATACGGCGGAACAAATAACAGCCGATAAAAACAAGCAACACATTCGGGAGATACAAAGCAACTTCCGGAGTAATTATACCGCGCTTCCCGACTGCCATAGCCCAGACAAAAAGTCCGTAGTAAATAGCGACAATTCCCATCGCAAGGCTGAAACTTATGATCGCCTCTCCGCGCCTGCTTATTATGGCAAGGGGCAGGCCTATTAACGCGAAGATAAAAGGCGCAAACGAGAAAGAAATCTTCTTGTGCATAATGGCGCGCAGCTCATTAAGCTCATCGCTGCGCTTTTCGCGATCAGGTTCACGCACCTTTACTTCCGCAATCTCCTCCACCAATTCGTCGATTGTCATTTCCTTCGTCTTCTTGACCACGGCCTTCCCCCCGCTGAAACCCAGCTTAAACGGCGGCATAACAAAGGTCTCGAAATCGAGCTTGTAAAAACTCGTCGGGTCGTCGGGATTGGGCTCGTCGCTCGTACCGTCATAAAGCTTAAGCATCACTGTCTTGTCGGCCTTGGACGAGATAATCTCGCCGCGCTTCGCGAGTATCGTGCGCGTAGGCTTGCCTTCCTCCCTCTGGTAAATAGTGACTCCCTCGAGCTTGTTGCCATCCACTTTCTGCGTCAGAATAATATAATTGTCGAATTCCTTAATGAACTTTCCGGCCTCTATGTAGGCGCTCGGATTCTTCAAGAAAAGCTCGGCCATCGCCTTCCTGTACGCAAGCTGGACGCGCGGCAGCAGCTGATCGCTCAAGACGAGGTTGACAACGCTTAGCAAGAAAGCCAAAATAAGTACCGGCAGCATAATGTGAAATATATTTACGCCGCTCGCCCGCATCGCAGTGATCTCGTTATGCTGCGCCAGGCCCCCAAAGACAAGGAGTATCGCCGTCAGGGCGCTGGTTGCGATAGTAAAGTTAAGCAGTTTTGGAATAAAGAATAAAAGGATCTGCAAAATATCAAAGAGCCCCACTCCCTTGTTCACCAGTAAATCGGCGAGTGTCACAAGATTTCCCAAGATAAATATAAACGTAACTACGCAAAAACACACTCCGAACGGCAGTAAAAGTTGTTCGAGCACATAGTTTCTGAGAATTCTCATATAAAGGTTAATGGGTTAACCAGTAAGCCAGTT
>JAQTRP010000081.1 GCA_028711765.1 Candidatus Omnitrophota bacterium
GACCCGGACGGCCAGGTGACGGGTATCACCTCTGACCTTATGGGCGCCACCTTGACCGATAACGGTGACGGCACATGGCAATTCTCATATACACCGGGCTATGACGAGGCAGGCGAGAGAGACGTGGTATTCACCATACAGAGTCAGACAGGGGACTTCCAGGAGACATCACACCTCATAATAGAAAACGTCAACACCATCCCCACATTACCGAACGGTGAGTCTTTAAATATAGACGTAACAAAAGGCGAGACACCTGCTCCTGTTCAAATTGTAGCTACTGACCTTGACGGGGACAGTCTTACCTATGTGCTTGATCCTGCTCTTGATCCCCCTCAGCAATTTCAATCATGGATGCACCTTAACCAGGACACAGGTCTTATCACGTTTGACAAGGTGCCCGACGACGCCCTAAGTCAATATGTTTACACAATCGTAGTATCCGACGGCGTAAACGAAATCAACCTTGCCTTTACGATAGACGTAAATGAGGTTCTGCCTAATAATCCGCCGACACTGGCCGAGTACTCAGCCGATCTTGGTTCAGTGGAGGAGGGCACGACAAGGTACTTTTATCTGCCGGAGGCGGAGGACGCCGATGGTGACGAGCTTACCTATACGCTTGATGATAGCGCGCCCGAGTGGATCACATTCTATTCTACCGCTAAGATTATCGTTGCAAGGCCGGGCTATGAAGATGCCGGCGCGGATTATCCTATCGTTGTTCATGTTTCCGACGGCCGCGGTGGCACGGCGACTTATAATTATATGCTTGATGTTACGGAAGGCGATCCCTTGGGAGCTATGTTAGGCGAATATGCCGCTACCAGAGATACCGATAGCAGCTCCGGCGATAATAGGTCGGGAGACGCATGGCTTGATGGCGTCTTGGCGCGCGGCGGTGTGGTAGGCAGGATGCAGTATCTGATGCAGGTAGATGCGCAAAGAGAAGAAGAGCGTGTTCAAAAGGATTTACAGGAGGGGAGAACGCCGATTCAGGAGGAATAATTTGTCAGTTTCTCCGGGTAGGCGGGACTTTGAGAATTTTATCTATCCTATTGTTTTGAAATAAGTTAGTTATCGCCCGCACGTTTCTTTCGCGTTAAATCCGACATCGCTTGACATTAATTGGGAAAATAGGTATATTTAACCCTTCTAATGAATCACAGTAATTTTAAGCGAGAGATAAACTATGATTACCTATAGACGCATCAGGATGTTTTGGATGAATAACCGGGGCAAGATCCTTATCACTACCGGCGTCGTTATATTGCTCGCTTTGTCGGTATGGGGGATGATGTCGCTAGAGTCTTTCTACCGGCAGATTACCCTTGCCCAGATGCCGATTTCGATTCTCCTCGGGATGGTTCACGCCCTCGTCTTTGTTTATATGTATACCATTGTTCTTCAGGGCGGCCTTTCTAAGATGGATAAAAAGTCGATTAAGGGAAAAGATGTCGATGTGCATTTTTCCGATGTCATCGGTATAGATGAAGCAAAGGAAGAGTCCTGGGAAGTCGTCCAGCTAATCAAAGATCACGCCAGGCTTAAGAAAATAGGCGGAAAGATCCTCCGCGGAATTTTGATGATAGGCCCTCCGGGATGCGGCAAGACCTATCTTGCAAAAGCTATAGCTACCGAAGCCAAGCTCCCGTTTATTTCGATGGCGGCAAGCGAATTTAATGAGATTTTCGTCGGTGTCGGCTCATCACGCGTCCGCAAACTTTTTAAGAAAGCGCGTTCTCTTTCTTACGGTTTCGGCGGCTGTATTATATTTATCGACGAATTGGACGCTATGGGCAGTCGGCGTACT
The DNA here is from genome assembly GCA_028711765.1 of Candidatus Omnitrophota bacterium. GTDB lineage: Bacteria > Omnitrophota > Omnitrophia > Omnitrophales > JAQTRP01 > JAQTRP01. The sequence continues at coordinate 1,814 of JAQTRP010000081.1, forward strand.
TTTAATCAGTTCGGCGGGCAGGAAACCAACACAACGCAAAACCAGTTGCTCACGGAAATGGACGGCCTTGGCGACAAGACGGAAAACATCGTTGTTATCGGTGCCACAAACGCCTCGGAAGATATTCTTGACCCCGCGCTCTTGAGACCGGGCCGTTTTGACAGAAAAGTTTACATTCCAAGGCCGAATCTCGAAGGCCGCGAAAAAATATTCCGTTACTATCTTGGCAAGGTGAAACACGAGACCTCCATAGATGTGGGGCGTATCGCCCGAAAGGCGGTGGGGAAGACTCCGGCCGAGATCGAGAATATAGTTAAGGAAGCCGCTCTTATTACCATACGCAAGAGCAAAGACGTTATGACAATGAAAGAAATCACGGAGGCCATCGAACGTATAGAGCTTGGCATGAAGCATAAAATCAACTGGACGGAAGATGAGCGCCGGATGACGGCCTATCATGAGGCAGGCCATTTGGTTACCCTATATTTACTGCATCCCACCGATGATGTTTTTAAGGCGTCGATCATCCCGCGAAAATCGATGCTGGGTGTCGTTCATCATCAGCCCAAAGAGGAGTATTTTTCGAGAAACCGCGAATGGTGGATTGCCTCGATCAAAGTATCTCTGGCCGGTTACGTCGCCGAGAAATTAAAACTTGGCACCACAAGCGACGGTGTATCCAGCGATTTTAAACAAGCGATGTTCTACGCCCATAAAATGGTTTGGGAATACGGAATGGGGAAATCCGGAATGCTCGGAGATTTTACGGTTATTCCCGATAATCAGCTCTCCAACGATATCAAGACGCGCTTAAACAACGAAGTTAACGAGATTATGCAGGAATGCCTCAAGGACGTTCAGAAACTCCTTGCCGATGAGAATGCAATTTTTGAGCGTTTCGCGCAGGAGCTTCTTAAGCGTGACGAACTTGATTATGACGAAATAGAGGAAATATTCGCGGAGTATGGCAAGGCGAACCCAAGGTCGTTTATCAAGCGCGTTGAGCAGGGCAAGGACAAGAAAGATAAACCGGAGGGGGAAAAATAGAATTCCCGTCTTCACGATGATATGTGCCGGAGCTTGCAGAGGAAGATAGCAAGCTCCGTTTCTTTTTAAGATACGGTAAGAAGGGCCTCCGAAGAACGATGAGAAACATTTCTTTTTTATTAATCCTTGTTTTCTTGCTTTGCTCGCTTTCTTCCTGCGCGCCGACATATCCCGAGGAAAGAGTCATTGAGGCGCTGAAGAAAATATGCCGCGAGGAATACAATATTGACAATATTGAGATTAGGATTCATGGCGATACCATCGGTGTTTATATACCGCTCCAGAAGTTATTTTCGACGGATTTTGAGGCGATACTCGCGAGCGGAAAGGTAAGCAATCTTGAAAGCCTGCTGCAATTCTCCCCGGAGGCGCTCGATAAGGTAGAAGACGTTCTTTTCTCGACCTCCCGCGTCGTGCTTTCCTCCGATAAGCCCTTCAAATTTTATGTCCTGAAGGCCTGCGATACCGAGCTCACGGGGCTCACCCTCATTCTTGTCGGCTATATTCAGGATATTAAAAGGGTGAGGTTCTGGGATATCTCGCGGGAGGAATATAGGAAGCGCGTTTTCCACGATCTCGCGATCAACTATCCCGTCTTATGGCAGCGGCCGGTCGAGGAGCTTTTTTCATCGATGTCGCGCCACGACGATACGAAGCAGATTCTTGATAAATATTTTGTGAAGGATTCCAATTTCGTGTCCATAACGCCGTTTTTCTACTCGCAGTTCCTCGAGTCGGCTTTTAAGGGACGGGAAACCTACAAATTTCAGGATCTCCGTTCCATTCGCACGCCCGAAGATGAAATCTATGTTTACGCTAAGATTCTCGATGAATTTGAGCCTAATTCCGCCCACGGCGATTACAGTTTTATGATTCCATCGGGCACGGTGCTCGAATATATTTTTATAATCGCGAAGGACGGGGCGACCTATAAGATTAAACGGGTCATTCCGTTTCAGTATTTGGCCGAGGACGGCACCGTGAAACGCGTCGAATTTCCGGAGGAGAAAAAGCTTTACGAGGGGATTAACGTCTGGAAAAGCGAGTTTGATATGGATGAAGTTATGCTCGAAGATTTTGTCGCCCGCCAGGCCGCAAGGCGGGCGCAGGGCGCGCTGAACGTAGATGGGCGGATATTGACGACCTTTGAGCAGGGTCAGCTCGACTGCATTTACGATAACGGGAATTTCACTTTTGTGCTGGGGCTGATGCTGAAGAGGCCCGTTTCCTTGACGCCCGAGCTTATGCGCAAGGATGAGGACGTGGTTTATTTCTTGGACAAGGTTTTTAGGGAAACAGTGGTATGTCTGAGGGGTTATCGCGAGGTGCCTTGGAATCACATCGCCATACAGCGGTTTGGCGAGCCCGCTCCGGATTTTATACTCGATAAGGATTCGCTCGATCTTTACAGGCAGCGTGAGATTGATATAGAAGAACTGCTTGCCCGCGCCAAGTCCCCGGAAAGCGCACAGTCACAAGTCACAAGTCCACAGTCGCAAGCCGCAAACACACAGTCACAAGCTGTAAGTACATAGTCACAAGTAACTGCAAAACAACACCTGCTTTTAGGTACCTGGTACCGGTTTAATGGGATCGGTACCAGGTACCTAAAGGAGTTTTCAGAAAGCACACAGCCACAAGTCACAAGTAACTGCAAAACAACGGGTTATCTCCTAACTTGTGACTATGTACTTGTGACTTTTGACTATATTCTTGACTTTAATGTCTCTCTCGTATAATCTTTAGCACTCTATTCCCAAGAGTGCCAGAATAAATCCATTATTGGAGTTTACGGCCATGGAAGAACTTACACCGAGAAAAGAGAGGATCCTTTCTTTCATTATCTCTTCTTACGTCGATTCGGCGCTGCCTGTCGGATCGAGGACAATCGCGCGCCGCTTCGGGTTAGGCCTTTCTCCGGCTACAATCCGGAACGAAATGAGCGATCTCGAAGAAATGGGTTTTATCTCCCAGCCTCATACCTCTGCCGGCAGAATCCCCTCGGATAAAGGCTATCGCTATTATGTTAATCAGTTGGCATCGCGCGGAAGCGCTCCGACAGAAGCCATAAAAAAAATCGGTGAAGAGTTTAGGGATAAGATAAGGAGCCTTGATGAGCTGATTGAACGTACATCCCGCATCCTGTCTTCGGTAACAAGCGAAATCGGAGTTGTGTTTTATCCTCATTTCGGAGATCTCGCTTTTCAGCATGTGGAGCTGGTTTCCTTGGGCGCGGGCCGTCTCCTCAGCATATGGCAGACGCCATCGGGCATAGCGGAAAATTTTATTGTCGATATGGGCGAACCGCTAGGCAGGGAAGATCTTGGCCGGATTACCAATTTTCTCAATAAGGAGCTTGCCGGGATTCCGTTCAGTGAAATGGGAGCGCTTCTCGAGCGGAAACGGAAAGAGGCGAGTGATTCGCTGGTCAGATTTTATGAGCTTGCTTTGCGGCTTGTGCGCGAGAGCGTTGAGCGGACCACCTCCGAAAGATTTTGTTTTGACGGCTCGTCCTTGCTATTGGAAAAACCCGAATTTAGGGATATCGAAAAGACGCGACATCTTTTTCAGGCCCTGGATGACCGGAAGCAGTTCGCTTCCGTTTTTCGAGCGAGCTCCGGCGGCGCCGGCGTCAGGGTTTTTATCGGACATGAGACAAACTGCGGCGAGCTGTGGGATTGCTCGCTTATCGCCTCGCGTTATTTTCTAAAAGAGGTGCCAGCCGGTTCTTTAGGGATAATCGGGCCGCGCCGCATGCCGTATGATAGGCTTATCCCGATAGTTGACTGTGTAAGCCGGCATTTTGCCGATGCCTTGGAGCGGATATTATGAGCAAACATAATAAGTCGGGCGAGCGGCCGGACGGGAATAAACACGACCCGCCCGTTTCCGGAAAACTTGAAATCGAGCGCTCGGAATATGATAAGCTTTGCGCCAGCGCCAAAGAGCTCGGCGAGCTCAAAGACGCCTTTCTCAGGAAAGCGGCCGATCTCGACAACATGAGAAAGCGCCTCGTCCGCGAGAAGGAAGAGTTTGTAAAGTTCGCGAACGAGCGCCTGATGAAAGATCTCCTGCCCGTTATAGACAATCTTGAGCGCGCACTCCTTGCGGCAGGCCATACGGAGGGCGATAACGCGCATCCAATCATAAGCGGCGTCGATCTTGTCAGGAAACAATTCATCAATTATCTTAAAGACCACGGTTTAACCAAGATCGATGCTGTGGGTAAACCGTTTGACCCGTCCTTGCATGAAGCGGTGTCCCAGCGCGAATCGAAGGATTGCCCCGACCAGACGGTACTCGAAGAAATAGAAGGGGGTTACCTTCTCCACGGCCGGCTGCTCCGTCCCGCGAAAGTGATTATATCGAAGAAACCCGCCTCTCAGGATCAAACAAGGGACGGCGGCGGACAGGGCGAGGCGGGGGGCGAATATTTGGAAGAGAACGGGTATGACGACGAAGCGTGATTACTATGAAATTTTAGGTGTAGGTCGTAGCGCGTCACCCGAAGAGATTAAAAAGGCATACCGGAAGCACGCCCTCAAGTATCATCCCGACAGAAATCCCGGTAATAAGCAGTCGGAGGAAAAGTTCAAGGAGGCCGCCGAGGCGTACGCCGTCTTAAGCGATCCCAATAAAAGGGCTCAATATGATCATTACGGTCATTCCTTAGGCGGAGGCGGTTTCCACGGATTCAATAATGTTGAGGATGTCTTCGCGGATTTCGGTGATATTTTCGAAGGTTTTTTCGGATTCGATTCGGTTTTCGGTTCATCGGGCGGCCACAGGTCATCACGCAGGTCTATGCGTGGGGCGGACCTACAATATGAGACTGAGCTCACGTTTGAGGAGGCTGCATCCGGCAAAGAACTTGAGCTGAACATTCCCCGCAAGGAGGAATGCGCGCATTGTAAAGGAAGCGGCGCCGAACCGGGTTCATCCCGCTCGACCTGCCCGCAGTGCGGCGGGAGCGGCGCCGTAAGGGTCTCGCAGGGATTCTTTTCCATGGCGCAGACCTGTCCTGCCTGTCATGGGGAGGGGGAAAGGATCGAACATCCCTGTTCGGCCTGTCGCGGGAGAGGGCGTCTCGAGAAAGTAAGGAAGCTGAGCGTTAAGGTTCCGGCCGGAGTAGAATCGGGATCCCATATCCGTTTGCGCGGTGAAGGTGAGGCGGGTACCCGCGGCGGCGGACGCGGCGATCTTTATCTAATCGTTAATGTCAGGCCGCACCGCTTTTTCAGGCGGAGCGGAGATGATGTGGCTTGCGATATTTCGATCCCTTTTACTCAAGCCGCGTTAGGAGGGGAGGTCGAAGTCCCCACGCTCGACGGTAATGTTAAGTTGAAAATTCCAATGGGGACCCAGCCTGGTCGCACATTTCGCCTTAAAGGGAAGGGGATACTGAACGTGCACGGTTACGGGAGAGGCGATGAGCTGGTCAATATCTCGATTGAGGTGCCGAAATCGCTAAACGCCAAGGAGCGGTCGGTTCTGGAGGAGTTCGCCGAACTTCACGGTGATAAAGTATCGGGAGGGAAGAATTTCTTCGATAAAGTTAAAAACTCTTTTAAATAATTTGTTGCTTATAGCTTACAACTTATAGCTTACAGCTGGAGTTTAGAGATGCCGACATACGAATACGAGTGCAAGAAATGCAAGAAGACGTTTGAGAAGTTTCAGGCGATTACGGCTCTACCCCTCAAGGAATGTCCTGTCTGCGGTGGCAAGGTCCGGCGCTTAATCGGCCGAGGCGGAGGGATCATATTTAAGGGGAGCGGTTTTTACGAGACGGATTACAAAAGAAAGTCTTCTTCGGACAGGAGGAAAGATTCCGGCCCTTCGGGGAAATCACCTTCCTGCTCGTGCTGTCCTTCGAAAGATTCCTGTGCAGAAAATAAATAACCATCGCATAATAGGTTACTGGCTGCCTTTTATCGTATGGATTATAGTAATATTGATGGGTGCAACTCTTCCCATAGGCCATTATATTCACATGAGACGGGGTATCGACAAATGGGTGCACGGTTTTGAATTTTTTGTGCTCATTCTGCTTGCCCTGCGCGCCTTTTCGCACGCCCGTCAGGCTTTATTCCGGCGCGCGTTCTTTTTTGTTTCAATATTGTTCAGTGTTTTGCTGGGTTTGTTTGTTGAGGTTTATCAGTCGTTCTTGCCGTGGCGCCGTATGGATTTTGCCGACTTTCGGGCCGATATCGCCGGAATAGCCGTTGCCTCCTTTGTATTTTTCGTTTGGCGCTTTTTGAATGCCCGCCCCGTTGGAGATTAGTGGTAGATTTACAAAGCCGCTTCTAATATTAATAACGTTTGCTGTACCAAATTTAGTTTCTCTTAACTAGACGGATGCGCCAGAGGCGCATCCTATCTCCCTGCCTTGCCGGCAGGCAGGCAACGGGGTGAATAAAGGAGCTCAATGGATAAGTTTTCTTATGATGTCCGCGTCCGGTACGCGGAAACCGACCGGATGGGCGTTTCTTATTATGCCAACTACCTTGTATGGTTCGAGGTGGCGAGGACAGAATACTTTCGTGCCCTGGGTGTTAATTACACCGAGTTCGAGAAACGCGGCATTTTCCTTCCCGTTCTAAGCGTCCAGTGTTCCTACTTTGCCCCTACCACCTACGATGACCTTCTTACAATAACAACCTGCGTCAACAGTCTCAAAAGGACCTCTCTTTCTTTCCAATATCGCGTGACGAGAAAAGCCGACGGCGTGGTCGTGGTCGAAGGAAGCACCGTCCATGCCTTTACGGATAGCTCCTTCAAGCCTATACGCATCCCCGACGAAGTCCTGAATGTGGTGAAGGTCGCCTTGCTCTGACCAAGTTCAGGTACCAGGTACCGGTTTCACGAATCCGGTACCTGGTACCTGTTCGTGGCTTGCGCTCATCTGTGTTGTAATCTGTGTTTGACCTTTAAAAACCCGCGTGCTACACTAAAGCTCCAATATTAAAAAATTACCGATTTTTCAAGCAAAGACGAGCGGTTTTACTATGACTTCGCTGAACGTAACAGTTTTGGGCGACGGCGGGTGGGGTACCACCCTTGCCATTCTTCTTAGCCGGAGGGGGAAGAACGTTACTCTGTGGAGCGCCTTTCCGGAATACGCCGAGTTTCTCGCTAAGAAACGCGAGA
>JAQTRP010000082.1 GCA_028711765.1 Candidatus Omnitrophota bacterium
CAAGAATCTGACCTTCTAAAAGATTTATATCTTTTCTCAGTTTCTGCTCTTTAAAAACCTTATTGCCGTCGATTATGATCTGGCGGACAATCGGCTTCTCGTCAACGATGAGTATCACGCGATACCCGTCTTTTACGGGTTCTACCTCGAACTTTATGTCATAGAAAAATCCCGTCGCGTAAAGACGCTTAATATCGGCGTTTATGGTCTCCTGAACGAGCTTCCCGCCCGCCTTAGTCTGGAGCCGGTTTAAAATGGTATTGGTGCTTATAATCTGATTGCCTCTTACCTCGACGCTCACAACGTTGCGCGAGGCGGCACTGTCTTCTTCTTGGGCGCCGGCTGCCGGCACGGTGCCTCCTCCCTGAGGTTCAGCGCTCGAGGGTGTCTGAGTCTGGTCAACGGGTTCGGCCTTAGCCGCGGCTTCGGGTTCTGCGCCTGTTTTGGGTTCGGCAGATTTCTCCCCTGTTTTAGGCCCGGTACTGGCTTGCGGTTCGGACTTTTGTTCCGTTGGAGCAGCTGGGCTCTCGGAAGGCTTGGCGGGTTCGTCTTGCGCGGCTTCCGCTTGGGCTGTATCGGAAATTCCCGATGGAAGCGGCTCGGTCTCCGACGCGGCGGACTCCTCCTGGACCTTGTCTGGCTCATCCTTCGGCGAAACTTGAGAATCCTCGCAGTAAGCAGATATAACCGCTATTCCAACCAAGAAGAGAGTGGCCGAGAAAAGGACGAAAAGGCCTCTTGCCCTTTTACTCATAGATCTCCTCTTCCGAGCGCTTGAGTTCGGCATTCTCAAAGCGGGTATACTGTTTCAGGAATGTGAGCGGGATAGAACCGGTAGGACCGTTCCTTTGCTTTGCGATAATCGCCTCGGCCATATTGCGGTTTTCTTCGGTCGGATTATAGTATTCCTCGCGGAAAAGAAACACCACCACGTCCGCGTCCTGTTCTATGGCGCCGGATTCTCTCAAGTCCGAAAGCTGAGGCCGGTTACCAGTGCGCGATTCAACGGCGCGCGAAAGCTGGCTTACGGCAATCACGGGAACGTTGAGTTCGCGGCCAAGCGCCTTAAGAGAACGCGAGATCTCGGAAATTTCTTGCTGCCTGTTCTCGGATCTGGCGCCCCCCTGCATCAGCTGCAGATAATCCACGATTATGAGGCTTATATCATGCTGGGATTTGAGTCTGCGCGCCTTCGCGCGGAGCTCAAGCACCCCCATGGCGGGAGTGTCATCGATGAAGATCGGCGCCTCCGAGAGTTTTCCGGCGGCACTCGTAAGAAGCGGCCAGTCAGAGTGGGAAAGATATCCCGTGCGCACCTTCTGGGCATCCACCCGCGCGTGTGAACAAAGCATTCTTTGGACAAGCTGTTCCTTGCTCATTTCCAGGGAAAAGAACGCGACCGCTTTGTGAAGCTCAACTCCTATATGCTCGCAAAGGCAGGTAACAAAGGCCGACTTACCCATCGAAGGACGGCCGGCAACAATAACAAGATCCGAGGGCTGAAGGCCCGCCGTTTTAATATCGAATTCGTGAAACCCCGTGGCAAGCCCTGTCACGTGCTCCTTGCGCTGATAGAGCTGGTCGATTGTCTCGATGCTATGCCTGATAATTTCCTTGAGGCTCGAAAACCGGCCCTCGATCTTGTGCTGGGTGATATCGAAAATCATTTGCTCGGCGCGGTCGAGTAGCGTATTAACATCGGAGGACGGCTCGAGACTTTCTTGGACAATCTGGGTGGCGTTCGAGATAAGGTTGCGTAAGAGCGCCTTCTCCTTAACAATGTGGGCGTAATGCACCACATTGGCGGCGGTGGGAACACTCGAGGCAATTTCCGTGAGATAGCTCGCGCCGCCTACTTGATCGAGCTGTTTCCGCTTGCGAAGCCCGTCGGTCACAGTCACAAGGTCTATTGGCTTATTCTTGTCAAAAAGTTCCAAAATTACGGAGTAGATATTGCGGTGCGCGGAATTATAGAAAAAGGACTCCTTCAGGATCTCGATAACTTTTGAAACGGCTGCTTCTTCCAAGAGCATGGCCCCCAAGACACACTTTTCTACTTCTTGGTCCTGCGGCGGAATTTTTTCAACTACATTTACGTCAGGAGTAGCCATTATACTTAAACAACCTTATTCAAAGTAGCGAGCGGATAGATAAATCAAAAATTAAAGCGCAAAATGCAAAATTGAAATTCAAAATTCAAAACTAAGGCGCGCAGGTATGGTTTTGTATTTTAATGCGATATTCTTAACTTTTGCGCTTTAATTTTGCAGTTTAATTTTTAAACTTTGAATTTTATCGCCGCTTACTCTTTAACGACCCATATCTTGAGGGGAGCGATGATTTCGGGATGAAGCCTGATGTTAACGCTATAAACCCCCAATTTCCTTATAGGCTCTTCGATCTCAATCTTCTTCCTGTCAATTTCAAAACCTTCTTGTGCCAAGGCACGCTCAATGTCTTGAGCGGTAACCGAACCGTAAAGTTTGTCTTCTTCGCCGACTTTGGCCGCGATGGTGCATGAAATTTTCTCGAGGCTTGCCACAAGTTTCACGGCCTCTTCCTTTTCCTTGGCGAGCTTTACTGTATCACGTTTCTTGCGCTCTTCATAAAGCTTCATATTGGCCTTTGTCATTACAACGGCCTTACCGGCGGGAAAAAGAAAGTTGCGCGCAAAACCATCCTTCACGCGGACCACATCGCCGGCCTTGCCTAATTTTTCGATGTCTTCAAGTAATATCGCCTGCATATTTTCACCTTTCCTTATCGAATTCGGAACCTGCGGCTAACCTTCTCCCGCAAACGGCATCAGGGCCGTAACACGCGCGCGCTTAACCGCCTGCGAGATTATACGCTGATGTTTCGCGCAGGCACCCGTGATACGCCTCGGCATAATCTTACCTTTCTCGGTTATGAACTGATAAAGCTGTTCCGCGTTCTTGAAATCAAGCTCCCGCGTTTTCTCAAGACACAACCGGCAGGACTTTTTTCTAAAAACCCGCGGTTTTGCCGCCCTCTTCTTCTTGTCAAGTTTTCTTCTCGCCATAATCGTTTGACCTCTATAGACTTTCCTGTTTTAGTTTTTGCTGTTTTCTTTAATTTTTTACTTTTGATTTCTTACTTTTTATTTTTGAATTTAAAACGGTACTTCATCGTCCGGCACCAGCTCTTCGTTTTTAACGTCAATACCTTTCGACTTAGCGGGCTCCTCAAGCGTATCATCGACTATCGTCTCCGCCGGCGCTGCTTGGGCCGCTGGCTCAGTACGAGCCCCGCTGCCGCGGCCGAGAAACTGCACATTCTGCGCCACGATCTCGATTGTATTCCGCTTTGACCCGTCGTTTGCCTCCCACGAACGGCTCTGGAGCCTGCCTTCGACAAAGACGGGGCTGCCTTTCTTCAGGTACTCATTGCACACCTCGGCACGGCGCGCCCAAACGACTACGCGTATAAAACTCACTTCTTCTTTGCGTTCGCCGGCGGCATCCTTATAAACACGATTGGCTGCCACTGTGAAAGTCGCGACCGCCTGACCGGAAGGCAGATAACGAAGCTCCGGATCGCGCGTTAAATTGCCGATTATAAGCACTTTGTTTAAGCTCGCCGCCATAAAAATTCCCCTTTCAGCTCTTTGCGTCTACCCGGGGCTTATCCGAAGGCTCCGCGGGCTTGGAAGAACTTTTAACCGTTATAGTTATACGCAGTAAATCTTCAAGAAGGCGGTAGGCCGCCTGAAGTGTCTTAACCTTATCCGGAGGAAGGGTAAAATCCAAAACAACGAAATAACCCTCTCTCGCCTTTTTAACACGATAAGGCAGGTTGCGCCGCCCCCAGTTTGTAACGTTAGTAACCTTACCTCCCTGTTTAACGAGGGTCTCCTCTATCTTAGCGGTCAAACCCTTGAGTTTCTCCTCGTCCAAGACAGGACTCATAATAAAAATTCCTTCATACTGGTTCATAAACCTAATTTCCCCTTTCTCTCTTAAAATGAAGCGTCAAGTTTATCATAGAAGAAAAACCTAAGCAAGCCCTTCGACTCCGCTCAGGGCAGGCTAAGCATTAAAACGCTGCATAACAGCGTGCGAACCCTCGCGAACCCACAAAAGGCATGCCTCCCGCGCCTGCTTAAGCGCCCGCTCGATATCGGGCCGTTCGTCTTCGGAAAACCCCTCGAGCACAAAATCCGAAAGCGTGGCACCCTGAGAACCCGGCCTTCCGATACCGACTCTTAAACGCGCGAAACACTTTGTGCCCAATACCTCGATTATCGAAGAAAGGCCGCGATGCCCGCCCGCGCTCCCGGAGGAGCGGAACCTGAGCCGCCCGAGCGGGAGATCCGCGTCATCCGAGACGACAAGGAGGTCCGAATCGACTTTTATACCGCGCTTAAGCACAAGCCGTCTCACCGCGCCGCCCGAAAGATTCATGTACGTAAGCGGCTTCGCAAGGAGAATTTCTCCTTTCCCGTAAGGGATAACCGCAAGACGGCTTCTTGTCAAAAGATCCCTGTGCAGCTTTTTGCCAAAACTCCCGGCGATAGCGTCGGCTACCGTAAATCCGACATTATGACGTGTTTCGGAATAACGCCTGCCCGGATTTCCCAAACCAACAATCAACTTCATCGCGGGACTATTCCTTCTTCTCTTTCTTCTCTTCTTTCTTCTCTTCTTTCGGAGCGGCCTTTTCTTTCTCCTCACCCGCGGGCACTTCGCCCTCCTCGGCCTTCTTCTTGCGGATAAGTTCCGGCTCCTCCGCTGCCGCTCCCTCGGCGGCGGCTGCCGGCGCAACCTCTTCTTCTTTCTTTGGCACAAGCACCGTAAATATCAAATCATCCGGGCTCATCGTGCAGGTAACGCCCTCGGGAAATACAAGGTCCTTTACGAAGATAGAGTCGCCGATCTTAAGGTGCTCGACGGGGACATCGATCTTCGGAGGAATCTCGGTGGGAAGGCACTCGACCTCGACCTCGCGGTGTATGTGGTCGAGGATACCTCCCTCCTTAACGCCGACGGACTCTCCCTTTTCCTGCACAGGAACCTTTATGCGGATTTTCTCCGTAAGAGAAATCGCCTTGAAGTCCACGTGCTGGACGGCTCCGGTAACGGGATCCTGCTGAAGCTCCTTAATCAGCACCGTATGGGCCTTCGTCTTGTCCCCTTCGATTTTCAAATCGATAATGACGTTACCGCCCGCGCCCGTCCGCAGGAGCTGCTTGAAATCATAAAGCGAAATCTCAAGCGGCATGGAACCGGTTTTACCGCCGTAGATGACGGCCGGGATCCACTCCTTCTTGCGAAGTTTCTTCGCGTATTCCTTACCCAATTTTTCACGCTTCACTGCTTTAAGTTCGGCTCTTCCCATTTTTCAATCCTCGCTTATTGAGCGTCATTGCTTCGTTGCTTGCGCTCCTCGCAATGACACAGAATCATTGACTAACAACTAACGACTATTCACTAACGACTGCACTTTACGCTTCCACCGACGCCTTGGCGAAGAGAGAACTCACGGACTCATTAATGTGGATTCTCTTTATGGCCTCGGCCAAAAGCGGCGCCACGGAAAGCACTTTTATCTTACTCAATTTCTTGCCGTTTAAAGGGATGGAATCGGTCACGACTACTTCCTTTATCGGGGATTTCTGCAGACGCTCTATCGCGGGGCCCGCAAGCACCGGATGTACAACCGCCGCGTAAATATCTTTCGCCCCTTCTTTCTTGAGCGCGAGCGACGCCTCAAGAAGCGAGCCCGCCGTCGATACCAAATCGTCAACGATAACCACGTTCCGGCCCTTCACCTCGCCGATAATATTCATCACCTTGATTTCCGAGGCATTCTCGCGGCGTTTATCCACGATGGCGAGAGGTGCGTTAAGCGCCTTCGAATACGCGCGCGCCATCCTTATACCGCCTATGTCGGGAGTAACCACGGCAAGAGTCTTAATCTTCTTTGAAACAAAATACTTGGAAATGACATTTATGGAATAAAGATGATCCACCGGTATATCGAAGAATCCCTGGATCTGGCCGGCGTGGAGGTCCATCGTAAGTATGCGGTTCGCGCCTGAGGTAACAAGTAGATTCGCGACAAGCTTTGCCGTAATCGGCACCCTCGGCTTATCCTTGCGGTCCTGGCGGGCGTAGCCGTAATAAGGAATGACGGCCGTGACGCGGCGTGCCGATGCGCGGCGCGCGGCATCAAGAAGAATGAGCAATTCCATCAGCATATCGTTCGGGGGAGAGCAGGTCGACTGCACTATGAAAACGTCTTTCCCGCGGACATTCTCGTTAATCTGGACGTGAATCTCGCCTTCCGGAAAATGTGAGACAAGCGCGTCGCCCAGCGAAAGGTTGAGGCAATCGCAGATAGAGCTCGCAAGCTTCTTTGTCGCATTACCCGAAAAAATCGCTATTTCTTCTCTTATCATCTTTTCCTTCTCCTGTCATTTTTAATGGATCTTGCCGGTACGCCCACGACGGTATCGCCCGCCCTGACATTATGTTTCTTCGTAACAACGCAACCCGCGCCTGTCCTCGCCCCTTTTCCGACGCTGACCGGAGCCACTAAGACCGTATCGCTCCCGATAAGGGCGCGGCTGCCTATTGTCGTCTTCGACTTCTTCTTGCCGTCAAAATTAGCGGTTATCGTTCCCGCCCCCACATTCACGTCATCGCCGATCGCGGCATCGCCTATATAACTCAGGTGCTTAATCCGCGTGCGCTTCCCTACCGAAGAGCGCACCACTTCCACAAAGCTCCCGATCGCGGAACCGTCCTTGATGGTCGAGCCGGAACGGATCTTCGAAAAAGGTCCTATCTCGCAGTGCTTCCCGATGCGCACACCGTGCTCGATATAAGTAAAGGGATGTATGGTCGTATCCCGCCCCACACGCGCCCCGTCGGCAATCCACGTTGTTTCGGGATCCACGATTGTAACGCCGTTTTTCATAAGACCTGAAAGCACCCTCATGCGAATCACGCGATGGGCCTGCATAATGCCGCTCCTGTCGTTAATTCCCAATGCCTCTTCCTCGCCCGCCAGCGGAAATGCCTCGATGCGAAATCCGTGGCGGTGCGCGAGGTCAACCAGATCGGTAAGATAAAATTCCTTTTTCTTATTTTTGGCGCCGATACCGCGAAGCAGCCTGAAACACAATACAGCATCCACGCAATAAATTCCCGTATTTACCTCATGGATCATCCGCTCGGAAGCCGTCGCGTCAAGCTCTTCGCGGATCGCGATAAGGCAGCCGGCCTTGTCGCGGACGATCCGGCCGTATCCGGCAGGATCCTTCATGCGCGCGCTAAGAACGCTGAGCGAAAGCCGATGCTTCGAGTGCGAGGTCATAAAACGCCTGAGCGTTTCGGCACACAGAAGCGGCATATCGCCCGGCACGATGAAAAGATTGCCCCTAAAACCTTTAAGCACGCGCTCCGAGACACGGAGTGCGTGCCCTGTGCCGAGCTGTTTCTTCTGCCAAACGAATTTGACCCTACCGCTCAAAGAACGAATTACTTTATCCCTGTCGTAACCCACCACTACCAGAATTCCGGTGGGACGAAGCGACTTAACGTTGTCGACTACGCGCCCGACAAGTGAACGTCCGAAGACCTCATGGAGCACCTTGGCGCGCGAAGATTTCATGCGCGTCCCCAAACCTGCCGCAAGTACAATACCAACGACGCCGCGCTGCATGCGCGCCCTACCCCTTTATGCCGGTAAGCTTTATGCCTTCGACAAAGAAGCGCTGGCAGAAAATAAAAACCAGCAAAATCGGCAGAAGCATCATCAAGGAACCCGCCATAAGGAGGCTCCAGTCCGTATGGTGCAGAGACTGGAAATACGCCAGCCCGACCGGCAGTGTAAATTTTTCCTGCGAATTAATTACGATCAACGGCCACATAAAGTTCATCCACGAGCCCATAAACGTAAAGGTGAAAAGGGTCGCGAGCGCGGGCTTCGAGAGCGGAAGAATTATGCGCCAGAATATTCCGAAATATGAGCATCCGTCGATCTTGGCCGCGTCCTCAAGGTCCCTCGGCAGCGTCATAAAAAACTGCCTCAGCATAAAGGTGCCATAGGCGGTGAAAATGCCGGGGAGTATCAGGGCCTGGTAACTGTCGATCCAGCCGATATAGCGGAGCAAGATAAAAACGGGAATCATCGTAACCGCGCCGGGTATCATCATCGTCGCGAGGTATCCTAAAAAGATTTTATCGCGCCCCGGAAAATTCAGCCGCGCGAACGCGTAGCCTGCCATGGCGCTCGTAAGCACCTGGCCGAACGTCGTTGCCAAGGAAACAAAAATCGAGTTGAGATAAAACCGGGCGAACGGCACCACCTTCCACGCCTTCAGGTAGTTCTGCCATACAAAACTCGTCGGCACCCAGTCCATCCACCACGCCTTCTGGTATGAAAAGATTTCGCCCGGATTCTTCAGCGACGTGACGAGCATCCAGACAAAAGGCCCGACCATGATAAACGTGCCGATCGTGAGAAAGAAATAGCTTATGAACCTTCTCACAAAGGTCTGGCACTGTTTCCGGCTCTTGAGCTCTTCGATTGTAAGTTGCTTGAGTTCCTTCTCGACCATTTTAGTAGTGAACCAATTTGCCGCCGACTTTCCAGTAAAGCAGGGTGAATATGAAAATAATCAGGAATAAGAACCACGCGATTGCCGCCGCGTATCCCATGTTGAACCACTGGAAGGCATTGTTGTAAATGTAGTACATAATCGTCGTAGTCGAACCGTTGGGACCGCCGCCCGTCATTATGTAGGCCGCGTCGAATCCCGACTGGAAGCCGCCGATGATACTCATAATCGCGATGAAGAAAGTGGTCGGAGAAATCTGCGGCCAGGTAACCGCCCAGAATTTCTGCCATTCGCTCGCCCCGTCTATATCCGCCGCCTCGTACAATTCGCGCGGGATACCCTGAAGCGCCGCGAGATAGAGAATCATATTGTGCCCACCGATCGACTGCCACACAC